>WRDE01000143.1 GCA_009783605.1 Oscillospiraceae bacterium | reverse complement strand
TTTTACGAAATCCGGGCTGCCGTCCAACGACACGGCGCTGTGGACCGATTGATACTGATTGTCCTGCATCTCCCGGACCATCCCCAGCCGGCCGTTGCGCATGACCACGATCTTGACGCCCAATCCCTCCTGGTTGATGGTGCCCAGCTCGGACATACTCATCTGGAACCCGCCGTCACCGCAAACGGCGCAGACCTGCCGTTCCGGCGCGGCGGATTTGGCGCCGACGGCGCAGGGGATGGCGTATCCCATTGTGCCCAGCCCGCCGGAGGTCAAAAACCGGCCGCCGGGTCCCACCGCATAGTTGTTGGCCGACCAGATCTGGTTTTGTCCCACATCGGCGCAGAGGATAGCATTGTCCGCCATCTTCCGCGACAGCATCCGCATAAAACTCTTCGGTTCGACATAGCCGGTGATCTCCGGGATGGATTTGGCGGCGTAGCGGGCCTTGCGGTCGGTGACGATAGCTGCCCATTCTTCCGGCGTCCGGGGCAGGCCGCCGGGGATCTCCTCTCCCGGCGTGAGCAATTCGCTCAGGATATGGGCCAGATCGCCGACGATAGGGATATGGGCCGACATATTCTTGCCGATCTCGGCGGGGTCCACGTCGATATGAATGATTTTGGCCCGGGAGGCCACCTGCCCCGGCGCCGCCATCGCCCGGTCGCCCACCCGGGCGCCGGCCAGTATCACCAGATCCGCGTCCCGCAGCGCCTTGTTTGCCGGCACGCACCCGTGGGAGCCGATCATCCCGAGGTTGAGCGGTGCGGCGGAGGGCAGCGCGCCAATCCCCATCATGGTGGTGACCACCGGCATCCCGGTCGTCTGCACTAACCGCGCCAGCAGCTCCTGCGCCCCCGCCGAAAAGATACCGCCGCCGGCGCAGATCACCGGGCGTTTCGCCTCCGCCATCGCCTCCGCCGCTCGTTTGATCTGCCGCGGATTCCCCTGTATCCGCGGTTTATACCCGATGATATCCACCGGGCGGTCATAGTGTGGATCGCTGAGGGTTTTCTGCTGGATGTCCACCGGTACGTCGATCAGCACCGGGCCGGGGCGCCCGGATGCGGCAATATGGAACGCCTCCCGGAAGACGCGGGGGATATCCGCCGCCCGGCTGACTAAGTAGCTGTGTTTGGTGAACGGCTCGGCCGAACCGGTGATATCCACCTCCTGAAACACATCCCGGCCCAGTAGATCACTGCGGACCTGCCCGGTGACGGCGACTAACGGGATCGAATCCATGTACGCGGAGGCGATACCGGTCAGCAGGTTGGTGGCGCCGGGACCGGAGGTGGCCACACAGACGCCGGTTTTGCCGGAGATGCGGGCATACCCGCCGGCCGCGTGGGCGGCGTGCTGCTCGCTCCGCACTAACACATGACGGATGGCGGAGCCGGCCAGCCGGTCATAGAACGGGCAGATGGCCGCGCCGGGATACCCGAAGATCCGGCTGACCCCCTCCTTTTCCAATGCCGCCACCATCGCCGCCGCCGCCGTGATATTTTTATGATTTTGTGTTATCATATCCTTATCCACCTATTCACTTGAATATAACATTATAACCCCAATCCAAAATAAAAGTCAATGTTTTCTGTTCGCTAAAGCGTTAAAACGAAAACAAACTGTAAAATCCAAGAATTTCCCCTTGCAACCATACCGGACGGGTGATATCATAAGCCCATTCGTTTAAGGAGTTGAGAGTTGAGAGTGAGGAGTTAGGAAACCACAAAATTATTCCATAACCCTCCACTCTCCACTCCTCACTTTCCCGGAGGTTTCTATGCCATATATCTATCACAAGAAAAAATCCCGCTCCATAAGCGGGATTCTCATCACCGCCGTTTTGCTGCTCTCGGCCGCGGTGGGCGGATATCTGCTGTTGATTCAGGCTCCGGCGGTTCCGGAAAATCCCGGGTCGGCGGTGGGCGGCTTTACCACGCTGGCGCCTACGACGACAACCACCGCCCCGCCGCCGAAACCGGTTTTCACGGCGGCAAAAACCGCCGAATTGGATGCGCAGATAAACGCCCGGCAGGCGATGGTGATGGATTTGGACGAAAGCCGGGTGCTGTATGCCCGGGGGGAATATGATCTGTGTTACCCCGCCAGCCTGACCAAGCTGCTGACCGCCGCGGTGGTGCTGACCTACTGTGAGCCGGGCGACGTTTTCAAGGTGGGCGGGGAGATCCATCTGGCCGAGACCGACGCCAGCTCGGCGTATCTGCTGAAGGGCTGGGAGCTGCCGGTCCGAGTGTTGTTGGAGGGGCTGCTGCTGCCCTCCGGCGCCGACGCGTCCTATACCTTGGCGGTCAACGTCGCCCGGATTGCCCATCCGGAGCTGGAGCTGTCGGACGCCGAGGCGGTGGCGGCTTTTTGTGAGCTGATGAACGAACAGGCCGCCGCGCTGGGCTGCGAAAACACCCATTTTGTCAACCCTGACGGATACCACAGCGAAGACCACTATTCCACCCCCGCCGATATGGCGCTGATCTGCCGCGCCTCCCTCTCCTATCCCGCCATCACCGCCGCCTGCGCGCTGTCCAAAGCCGAGGGAACGCTGGCGGTCGGCGGACGGGAATGGAGCAATTCCAACCCGTTGATCCGGGAGGAATCGCCCTGGTATTACCCGGCGGCCAACGGACTCAAAACCGGCTATACCAGCGAGGCCGGCCACTGCCTCGCCGCTACCGCCGAGGAGGATGGCGTCCGGTTATTGGTCTTAGTGTTCGGCTGCCCGGCTTCGGATCTGCGGTCGTGGGATACCGTCACATTGTTTGAAGCGGGATTTTCGCTGTTAGATGACGGCCATATTCCCGTGGCGTATGCGCAGCCGACGTTGAAGAGTGAGGAATGAGGAGTTATCGCAATTATACAACAAGCATATTCAATCAGAAATACAACTCATTGTAGTATTCCTTGCGTTAAAGCGCACCACAATAAATAAAAACCGCGCCGGGGCGCGGTTTTTATTTATTGTGCATGTGTTGATTATCAGGTTTCCTGTGGGAAGTGCTCGATCTTGCCGACCAATTTTTGCAATATCAGCCGGGCATCGGTGATGGTGACTTTTTCATCCCCGTCCGCGTCGGCCAGGACCTTTTGCCGTTCGGTCAACCGGCGCTTGCCTACCAGAGACTGCAAAACCAACCGGGCGTCGGTGATGTCCAGCGTACCGCTGCCGCTGACATTACCCAGCACCCCGGGGATATCGACGCCGGCGATGCCCCACTTGCCGTCTGTCTGAAACCAATAATAAGCGGTGTTCAGGGTAGTGCCGGCCAATACAAGATTTTGATACGCCACCGGGATAACGGTCTGGCCGGTATTGCTGACAAGACCCCATATACCGGCGTCCCTATCGCCTTTCTGAACCGCCGCCAGCCCCTCGGTAAATGTTATAGTATAAGTATATTCGCAGGAAATGACAAGCTCTCCGTTTGCGTTGAAAACACCGGTTTTTCCGTTTTGAGCTACATTGACAAATCCGTTGACGAAATAACCCCTGTAATCGTATTCGCAGGGGATGATCAGCTGACCGGTTTTATTTATAAAGCCGGATTTTCCGTCTTTTTTAACCGCAGCCAACCCTTCGCTAAAAGAGCCTATTCCGTCATATTCACAGGGAACCACAAGCTGTCCGGAAGTATTAATGAAACCGAATTTCCCGGACCCAAAAGTCCAGCTTCCCTTAAGGACCCAGGCCATACCTTCTTTGAATTTTTCCGCGCCGTCATATGCGCAGGGGATCACAAGCCGTCCGGTTTTATCAATATATCCCCATTTTCCATCTTTTTCAACCGCAGCCAGCCCTTCGCTGAAATCATCGGTCATATCATATTCGAGGGGTACCACAAGATAGCCGGATCGGTTTACAAAACCCCATTTACCGGTATACCAGTCACCTTTCCGGACCCTTGCCATACCGTCTCTGAAGATTTCCACGCCATCATATTCACAGGGGACGACGAGTTTTCCGTCGGTGTTGACAAAACCGTATTTGCCGGTCTCATAATCACCCTTCCATACCGCAGCCATGCCTTCATAAACCGGACCTATCCCATCATATTCACAGGGGACGATAAATTTCCCGGCCGCGTTGATAAGCCCTGCTTTTTTGCCTTTTCCGATAAGAACATAGTCATATTCGCCAAACAGATACGCAATGCCGTCATACTCACAGGGGATCACAAACGCCCCTTTGGCATTGACAAATCCGTATTTGTCTCCTCTTCTTACACTGATTAAATTCGGGATGTAATTGTCGATCCAGGCATATTCGCAGGGGACAACAAGCTGCCCGCCGGCATTGACAAGGCCCTGCTTCCCGCTTTTTTCGACCCGGGCCACGCCGCCGTAAAAGGTATCCGCCCAGCTGTATTCAAAGGGAATCACCACCGCTCCGGCCCGGTCGATATAGCCCCATTTCCCGTTCTTTTTGACCGCGCACAGCCCTTCGCTGAAGCCGTCGATATACTCATAGTCACAGGAAATCATGATAGTACCGGTCATCGCGTCACAGATTCCGGATTTTCCACCGGTCTGTACCCGCATCATGTTGTCCCCCAACGCATAGGCCTCATCGTAAACTAACGCGGGCGAAAGAATCATGGTCACAGCATATTCCGCGGCGGCGGCGAACAGTGCGGGCATACAGGTGAACAGCATGACCGCGGCTATAAACAAGGAAATTACTTTTGTGTATTTTTTCATGTATATATTCTCCTACTTTTTATAATAATTCGATCATTGCTGTCCGATATCATAGTTTATCAAATATTCCAGAAGCTGTCAACTGCCCGATTCTATATTCAAGGCAACAGCATTTATAAATTTTTGTAAATCGTAATTTTTTTCTTGACAATTCTACACAGATATGGTATATGTTAAATGTAGTTTCAATACGAAGGGATTATTTTAACAGCAGAAACCGGAACCGGCGAAAAAACGCGTAACCGAAAAAGCAAACGCATTGAAAATATCTTAAAAAATTTTTGAAAATATGCGGAAACCGGCGAAACCTTTTACGGTGAGATGGGTCTTAAAATGCGGATATGGTTTTTTGTCTGATGAAGGGATGACTTCCATGTTGTTACAAAAGAGTACAAAAAGAACGCCGGCGCTGATGGTGGCTGTATTACTGCTGTCTGCGATTGTGTTCTTTGTTTTTATGCGGGGGTCTTCCTATGCCGGCGACCCGGCCGGATATGCCCTGTTTGAAAACGGGACGGTCCTCGATGAGGGCGTCCTGATTTATTACACGATTCCCGGGCTCAAGCAACTCTGGCGGGACGCGGTTTCCGGCAATGCCGTCTTTGACGACGACGCCCGGCGGGAGGTGCTGGACCAGCTCCCCTTCTCCGAAGCGGCCGGACAGCAGTTTTTGGAAAAGTATAATGACGGCAAAACATGGTATCTGGTGGATACGGTGCAGACCCTGTATAAAAACGCCGAAAACACGCCGGACCAGCCGTCGACGGCATATATTGTCTCAAGCCGGGGTGTTTCCGCGCTGGAATTCATCTTTATCACCCGCAACGACGAACAGTTTTTTGTACATATTGATACCGACGACGTCAACGCCGAAATCAAGACCGCGTTGACCGGCTATTCCGAGACCGCCGGTCCGCCGCCCCAGCAGATCATGAGAGCGAGCGCGCTGCTCGCGCCGGGCGGCACGCCGGCCGGAGAGCTGGAGCTGTCGGATACCGAGGTCGCGGGCAGTGAATTTTTAATTGATCAGGATGTGGCGATCGCCAGCGTGCTGATCGTCGGCCAGGGAGAAGAAGGGACGCATACCTGGACCAAGGTCACCCAATACTCGGAATTGCAAAACGGCCAGATCTGGACGTATAAAGAGGTCGAAGAGGTCACTCCCGGCGCCAATGACGGGTTGTTTAAGATCACGCTGTACGCCTGGGCCAA
>WRDE01000142.1 GCA_009783605.1 Oscillospiraceae bacterium | reverse complement strand
GAGGAAAAGCGCAAAATCATCGGCGAGGAATTTATCCGGGTCTTTGAGGAAGAAGCCAATAAGCTGGGGCAGGTGGATTTTCTGGTCCAGGGTACCATCTATCCCGATATCCTCGAAAGCGGCACAAGCGGCGGCAAATTGGTCAAGAGCCACCACAACGTCGGCGGGCTGCCGGAGCGGATGAATCTGAAGCTCTGCGAACCGCTGAAGGAGCTGTTCAAGGATGAGGTGCGCCGGGCCGGGCTGGAGCTGGGGCTGCCGGCCGAGATGGTCTGGCGGCAGCCGTTCCCGGGACCGGGTCTGGGGGTACGGTGCATCGGCGCCATCACCGCCGGGCGATTGGATATCCTGCGGGAGGCCGACGCCATCTTCCGGGAGGAGATCGCCCGGGCCGGATTGGATCGCCCCGGCCCGGCCGGGGCCGGAATCAACCAATATTTCGCCGTCCTCACCGATATGCGCTCGGTAGGGGTCGGCGGCGACGACGGGCGGACCTATGACTATACGGTGGCGCTGCGGGCGGTTAAGACGGTGGATTACATGACGGCGGAATGGGCCAGACTGCCCTGGGAGGTGCTGGAGACCGTTTCGGCGCGGATTGCGGCGGAAGTGGCTGGGGTGAACCGGGTGGTGTATGATGTGACCGGGAAGCCGCCGGCGACTATTGAGTGGGAATAATAAACAAAACCCCGCAGACCTGCATGAACACTGGGTTTGCGTATTATACAAAGGGCATAAACAGGAGGCGCGGCGGATGAGGAGACAGTTTAACCGCGTTTTATGCCTTTTGCTTTTCTGCGCGTTGTTCGCAGGGTTTCTTTCGGGCTGTGCCGGACAGCCGGCGGCAAATAGGATATACACCACAAGCGGGTACAGCGATCCTGTCTCACAGCTGTTCCCCGCATACAAAATAGCCAGGCATAACATGATCACGCTGGACCTGCTGCGCGGCGGCGGAACCATCGAGGCCTGCGACGCGGGCTTTATACATAACACGGCAAAACATTGGTATCCCCTGACGCTGGAAACGGTTATAATCGCCGTGGACCGCGATCAAACGGATATGGCGGTCACATCATGGAGTGATCTGCGTAAAAGCGATGTGAACGTCAGTATATTGGATACACCGCCGGTTGACCGCATGGCTGCCGCCGCTCTCTGCTACGGGCTGGAGGGTGAGAATTTCAGCTTGACCGCCGCCGTCAACCTGTTAGAACCGCTTAACACAAGGAAACTTCTCAAATTTGACGATACCGCAGCCCCCATTCAGATCTGCTTTGACAGCGACGCCGCCGCAAGGATAAAAAACGGCGGGAATATTGACATCATTGTCCCGTCAGAGGGTACGCTGTCTTTTGTGAAAGGCTTGCTGTCTAACGAGCCGTTAGAATTGCCGGATGGGTATCAACAGATATTGCTTGAAAACGGCCTGCGGCTGACAGACGGGCAGTGCGATGAAACGGTATACCCCGCGGCTGAGGCATACGCCGCCGCGAAGGCCTTAGAGGATTATAATCATTTCAACACCGTCACGCAGGACTGGATGCGGACTCTGCGCCGTGATGTCCGGTATATCCGGCTCTACAGCTCCGCCGACAGTCGGGAACATATCCTTTTCGCTGTTGTGTTTATCATCATCGCCGTGATATGGATCGGAAGTATGATGCGCCGCAGTCAGCAGCGGAATATCCGGCGGGTCATCTTTATCATGGGGTTCATTATTATCGGATGGGTACTGACCCGTGTTGTCAAATATCAGGCCATTAATGAGGACGCTCTGACGCGGTATTTGTGGTACGGGTTTTACATCTTCCAAACGCTGCTGCCGCTCGGTATGCTGCGGATCGCTTCGCTGATCGGTATAGGGAGCGAAAACAGGCGGTTCCCGAAATGGTTTATGCCGGTACTCTCTCTCGACCTTGTGTTGATTGGGCTTGTTATGACCAACGACCTGCACGGCATGATGTTCAAATTGGATTTATCGCAGCCGGGCTGGTCCGAAACGGGCAATTACAGCTACGGTATCTTTTATTTTTTCGTCATGGCGGCGTTGCTGCTCCAACTGATCGCCGGTATCGTTTTGATTTTCACAAAAATAAAATACAGCCCCCGCCGTTTCAGCGTTATATTCTCCCTGCTGTTTACCGCCGCGCTGATTGCCTACATGGTCGGGTATGCCCTCAACATCCCCGCTTTTGCCGAAAGCGATATGACGCTTGTTGTCAGCATGTTCGCGCTGCTGTTTTTAGAGCTTTGTATCCGGGCGGGTCAGATACCGGTCAATACACATTACCGTCAGCTGTTCCAGAGCATGGGGCTGAATCTGCAGATCACCGACGGCAGCGGCGCCGGCGTATTCGCGGCAGACGGGGCGGAACCGCTGTCTATTGATCAGTGGTCAGCGCTCAGTGAACAGGACACTGTACAGCTTGATGAAAATACCCTGCTGCTGAAAAATAAAATTGCGGGCGGATACGCCGTATGGCGGGCGGACATCACCGCCGTCAATGAATTAAAAGCCCAGCTTGAAGTATCCAACAAAAACCTTGTGTTTATAAACAAGATGCTTTCCAATATCGCGCAGAATAAAGGACAGGCGGCGCAGATCCATGCGAGAACCGCGCTGTATGCCGCGATGGAGCGGGATATTGCCGGTCACGAGAGGCGCCTTGCCGAAATGCTCAAAAAGACGCCGGGGGATGAATCCGAACGTGCCGTGTATATGGGAATCATCGCCATTCTGGTGTGCTATATCAAACGGCGGTGTCAGCTGCTCCTTTCGGAAACAGACGGAAATCGCGATATAGAGCTTAACGATATGCTGATTTACTTTGACGAGCTGACAGAGTTTGCGCGGATGGCGGGCGTAGACTGCCTGATCTCATGCGCTTTGGACGGCGGTATCGGTATGCGGTGCGCGGTGCTGTTTTATGATTTTTTGGGTGCGGTGCTGGAATGGGCTGCCGCCCATCTGCGCGGAAAGGTCATCATACAAATCGTTTCTGAAAACGGCCGTATCGCCATGAAATTGCTGATGGGCTATGAAGCCCTTGCTTTTGACCTGCCCGCGCAGGCGGCGCAGGAGATAGGCGGCGCCGACGGGCTGTTTGAAAAAGAGGATTTAGAGGATATGGTCGGTATTGTGCTATCGTTCCCGGAAGGGGGTGAGCGCGATGCTTAACTTTTATTCGCTCCCCGAGTTTGTGAGGATCTCATTCAGCGTATTGACCGTGATATGCGCGGGCTTTGCGGCGTTGGCTTTTGTTTTGCACCTGTACCGCTTTAAGCGCAGCCGGGGCTATTGGCTGAACGGCGCGCTGGCGTTCGCCTCGCTGTGCCAGACGGTGCTGAACGCCGCGCTGATCGCGCAGGTACAGCATAACATCGCGGGCGGCTATATCGTGCCGACCGGGTATATCGTTTCCCGCTGCGCTGTATTTGCCGCCTTATCAGCCGGTTTCATTTTGTCGCTTACAAAGAAAAAGATGGTTGTTTCGGGCCTTGCTTTTATCGCGTCATTTTTGACGCTGCCGGCTATGGAATCCTGGACAGGCCGCGGCTTCCCCGTCTGCTTTTCCGCCGCGCTCCTGATCCTGCTCATCGGCGGCGTTTGGCTTTCGGTTAAAATCCGCAGGGAGCTGATAACCTCCATATCCAGCCTGTCGGTCAAGCAGGCGATGGATTCATTGGATACCGCCGTTCTTTTTTACAGGGAAAACGGGCATATCCTGATGCAGAACAGCCAAATGCAGGAGCTGATGATAAAGACGGCGGGACGCGTTCTCTATAACGGCAAGCTGTATCTTGCATCGGTGGTCATTCCGAACAGCGAACAAATTGCGGGCGGCAGTTATCTTTACCAAATGCAAGCGGATGATTCATCCGCCAATTATGTGTGGCAGTTTACCGTAAAGGAAATCACGCTCGGCAAAATGCCGGTGACGCAAATTACCGCCGCCGACGTGACCGAACAGAACCGCATAAACCTTTTACTGCGGGGCAGCAATAGCGCATTGAACGCGCAGCAGGAACAGTTAAAGGAACTGATTGAAAACATAGAAAAAATCCGGTATTCAGAGGAACTGCTGCGGGTCAAAACCAAGCTCCACGACGCGCAGAACCAAAAGCTGACCGCGCTGCTGCGGTATCTGCGTCAGGGGCAATGGCCGGCGGCTGACATATTGACCGCCGCCGGAACCAGCTTGGTCTACAGTACGCGAGAAGAAGAGACTGTGCCTGCCGACCCGTGGATGGAACTGACCGCGCTGACCGGCGGGTACGGACAGGCTGGCGTAAAAATCATATTGGACGGCGATCTGCCGGCCGATAGAGAGATATCACGCGCGCTGGTATCTATTTTACGGGAGGCCGCCGCAAACGCCGTGATCCACGGGCACGCCGATGAGGTCATAGTAAAAATAACAACGGAGAATGATACTGTCGGTATGTGTATCACCGACAACGCGGCGCTGCCCCCGAAGAAAATCCGCGAGGGCAGCGGCATCACCTACATGCGCCGCTGCCTTGCAGCCTTGGGCGGAACACTGGAAATCGCCGCTGCGCCGCGTTTCACGCTGCTCGTGACAATCCGGCAAAAAGAAGGTGAATGATTATGAGCGGACTTATCAAAGTATTAATCGTGGATGACCACGAGAGCATGAGAGATTCATTGAAACAGGAGTTTTGCCCCGAAAACGGCTTTGAAGTCATCGGCAGCATAGCCGGCGCCGCAGACGCCGAAATGTTCTGCGGCAAGTATAAGCCCGCTCTGGTCATTACCGACGTCTGCACCGATAACGACGCTTCGGGGCTGGAAGCGGCGGCGGCAATCCGCGCAAAGCACCCCGAAATCAAAATCATCGTCACCAGCGGATTCGATGAGGTCACCTACGCGCCCCGCGCAAAGGAGCTTGGCGCCCACGCTTTTGTATATAAATCAAAAAGCCTGGCACATTACCGCGAGGTGGCGCGGCGCGTGCTGGGCGGTGAAACCGTGTTCCCCGAGCCGCGGACCATCCCTCTGCCGCAGGGCGAAACGCCGTTCACCGACCGCGAAATGGAGGTGCTGCGGCTGATGTGCAAACACATGACCAGCGAAAATATCGCCAAAGAATTATTTATCAGTTTGGGTACAGTAAAGTATCATAAGGCAAATATGCTGGCGAAAACAGGTTTTCCAACTTCGGTCGAGCTTGCCTTTTATGTCCTCACCAACGGCTGGATCAATCCGAAATATTAGTTTTCAGTGGCCAGTGGTCAGTGATTAGTGAATAGTAGGGACAAGTGATCAGTGAACAGTGGTCAGAAGGGGTGGACGAATGTCTGCCTTTTTTTGGGGCTTCAAAATCTCCGATCTTCTGCTTGCTGGCCACTAACCACTGAAAAACTATCCGTTGCGGATAGGGTGAAATAACAATAATTTTGTTAAAATATAGTGTAATATCAGGGTCTAATCACTATCCACTAACCACTGGCCACTGAGAAAGATTATGTATCATGGCAAAAAATAAAACGCCGGTAATGGGCAAATTTATTGTGTTTTCAGTCGTATTGTTCTTGGTGATCCTCGTTTTGGGGAGCATTTCCTTTGTGTTTTCCATGCAGCAGATCATCCGGACAAACAAGAGCAATGAATTATCCCAAATGCTGGAAACCGAACAGATACGGCTGGAATCCTCTTTGAAATCCGAGCTTGCCATCGTATTGAAGCTGGCGAACTCACCGTTGGTCAAGAAACATTTATTGAATCCCGGCGACCCCGAGCTGGAAAAGGTCGCCTATGAGGAAATCGCCTCCTACCGCGACGCTTTTTCGGGATATTCCATCTTTTGGATGAACGATATCGACAGGATTTTTTATTCGGACGACAACGAGCCGTATTGGGTCGACGTCGACGACCCCGTAAATTATTGGTATTATCTGACCGTCCGCGATACCGAGGTATATAACTTCAATATCAACTATAACCCGGACATCAGGGAGATCAAGCTCTGGATAAACGCGCCGGTCTTT
>WRDE01000141.1 GCA_009783605.1 Oscillospiraceae bacterium | reverse complement strand
GCCGGGGATGGCTTCGAAATCGGCGGCGCCAACCCCTCCTGGTACGGAGAGCAAAAACACGCATGGCAGACTGGCAGTATTTTGCTGCCCGGCGTCGGTCTGAAAAACGCCAACGCGCTGGATATGGAATTCAATTTCGGTGACTGGGGTATCTGGCGGCCGCTGTTTATCCGCGGCATCCGGGTCACGGTCAACGGCGAATCGGCGGAATGGGGCGTTTTCGGCGGCGATCCGGACCCGGTCATCCACGACGGGCCGCTGTTAGTCAGCGGCACCAACAATGACAGCTTTATGAAAGGCGCCACCCACCGGGGCGTCCCGGTCCTGCGGTTCGGCGACGGCGCCCGGTGGATGAATTTCAAATTCGGCGAATTCATGGGGTTCATGGAGAAGACAAATACCCCCGTAAAAATCGAGATCCAATACGACGCCGGCCTGAACGGCAGACAAAACTGGCAGCTCGCCGGCATCGGCGCCGACGGCGACCCGCATACCATGCTGGTTCCTGATCAGCCGGCCCCCTGGTATACCGAGGGCTCCGGCTGGCGGACGGCTGCGATTTACGAGGGGAATGTATTCGTCAACTGGCCCTATACGGACAAAGATTTCTTCTTTGAGACCAATATTGACCTGTATATCAGCTATATTCGCGTCACCGCCGGCGGCGCCGCCGCCGAATGGGGCGAAAAGCAGCCGGAGGTTCCCCAGATATCCATGAACGGTATCGCCAAAGCCGATTATACCGGCCCGGTACCGCTCTATACCGGTATGACCCCGGGTGTCGCGGGCAAAGCGGACAGCGTGCAGACGGTACTGTTCGACGGGCAATATGCGGTATCCTTCGGCGCCTCGGACGGCGGCGGCTGGTTTATCCGGATGAAGCCCGACAGCGGTTATATCGCCCCGGACGACAATTTCGTCGTGGTCGCGGTGGAGTATTATCTGGATTTCGGCGGCGATGCCAACTCCCGTTTCCGGTTGAATTATGAATCGCTCACCGGCGGGCTGGTTTCCCCGTGGTATTACGGACCGGGCCACGGCGGGCCTCTGATTGACTGGGAATACGATACAACAGGCAGTCAGCGCGAGGCGAAGCGCTGCGGCAATTATCTGGCCGGCGCATGGGATACCATGTATTTCGTCCTGCCCGACGCCAAAATCAGCGAGGGGTTCGGCTTTGAATTCGGCGGCTGGTTCAATAATGAAAATGACCGGATCTATATCCGCTCGATTTCGGCGTATTCCCAAAAATTCGCCGCGGATCTGTCGTATGATCCCCCCAAAACCGACGGCAAGGGCGCGGTCGGCTTTACCGGCCCCACCGTCCCCGCCGCCGAGCTGCGGGATAATTACGGATATCAGCTGCCGAATACGGCGCCCAACGAGCGCGCGGCCAAGCTGACTGCCCATAATAACGGCTTCACCTTCAAGCCCGCCGACGGTATCGCGATCGGCAATCCCGGCGAGTATTACGCGCTCTCCTTCGAATATTACATCCCCTACACCGATACCGGCAACAACACCCGCCTGCACTGGGAATGCGGCGGCGGGAGCACCAATCCCAACGGGACGCTGCGCCGGGAGGGGCTGGCCGAAATGGCCGCCATGACCTGGGATCAATGGGTATATTACGAAGCCCCCCAAGTCATCCCCGGCGAAAAGCTGAAGGACCTCACGTTCATGAAATGGGACGGCGTCCCCGACGGGTCGGATTATGTGTTTGTCCGCCGGGTGGAGGTCAAGCGCGTCACCGTGGGCGTCCAAAAGGGCGATCTGTTGAATTTGATCAACGGCGAGATCAGCGTTTCCCCCTTCTATACGAGCGGCACCGCGGCGGCCTACAGCACCGCGATGAACACCGCGAAAAACGTCTACTACAACGAATATGCCACCCAAGCGGAGGTCAACAGCGCGGCAGCTGCCCTGAACGGAGCGATCGCCGGGCTGGTACCTCAGGACGGCTTGTATACCACTATCGGCGGCGCGATTTGGAAGGACCCGGTTTTCGGGTCGGTCAACGGGGATTATTCCGGCACCTTCGCCAATTGGAACGGCAGCGTCGCCTGGCGGAGCGGCCCCGCTTCGGCTCGCCGGGTGGGCTTGGTGGACGCGGCAAACGTTCTGGACGGCGTTTCCCGGCTGACTTTCGAGTATACCTTCGGCATGGGCGGCTACGGCACCAACACCCGTATCTTCCTGGGCCTGCCGCGGGCCGGCGGTTTTATCGACGTGTCGGATAACTACCCGAGCAACCGCATCTACCGCACCGACGCATACCAATATTTTTCCTATCCCAAAGGGGTCGATACCTTTTCCGCTGGCGATGTACTGCTCCTTTCCAGCGTCGACAACCAGTACGGCCGGGTTACGGTCACCATCGACGACGCCGATACGTCGAATATGATGGACGGCTGTATCACCCGCTTCAATTGCTGGCCCGACAGCGGCGATTTCATTTATCTCAATAGCATCAAGGTATACGCCACCGACGACCCGTCCAAGGTGATCGGTCTGGTGTTCGGCACCGAGCGCGAATTGCTTTCGTTAACCGAGCTGGAGCAATACCTCAACAATAAAATGGATACCCAGCTGTATGATAACGCCGGCGGATACCTGTCGGCCGTGTCGGCGGCGCAGTATTTGTATTACAACCGCCCCTATGACGGCTATTCCACCGACAGCTTCACCCAGAAAATGGTAGACAACGCCGTCGCCGCCATCAAATCCGCCGGCGGCGCTATGACCCTGAAACCCGGAGTATATACCCTGAAAAACGCCGATTTCCGCGGCATGGCGCATATCGACCCCGCCGCGAAATATTCCGGCTTCGCCACCGTCTGGGAGTATTCCAACTGCTGGGCAGTCCGGCCGGGCAGCGGCAAATATCTGCCGCTGTTCGAGACCGGCGGCGTGCTGGACGGCGTAAGAAACGTTACCCTTGAGATCGAATACGGTCTGGATACCGGCGCTTCTTACAACTCACGGCTCTATCCCTGCTACCCGCTGTCCTCCGGCTGGGTCGGCGCCTCCGGGCAAACCGGTATCGGCCCGGGCAGCCCCGGCTTCACCTTCGGCAAATGGAACAAAGCCGCGTTTACCTTCGACAATTTCGACAGCGCCAACACCGACGCGGCGCTGGATCATGCGCTGGCGGCCGCCGGCTCCTGGAGCGGCAGCGCCAATGACCTGCTGTATATCCGGAGCATCCGCATCTTTGCTGCCGGCGACCCGGATACCGAGGTATCCATCGTTTTCGGCCGGCCGGCCATGTACGATACCATGCTGTCGGTCGACTTTACGCAGCATCCGCCCGCGGTGATCAACGGCACGTATACCAAGGATACCCATGCGGACGAAAACGCCCCGATCCCGGGCGGCGGCACCGGCCTGCGGATGTGGCACCAAAACGACGGCTTCAACCTGATGCCGGATCCCGGCCTGTTCCCGGACGACGCGCTGCTGTTTGTCGACGTGGAGTATTACTGGCCGAACGCGACGACCGAGGGTCAGACCCGGTTCCGGGTCGAAACCGCGCCCGGCTCCTCCGGCACCACCTTCACGGTAGCCAAAGACGGATGGTCGGAGGGTATCAATACCACGCTTGTCCTCGACAGTCCGGCTGTTTTCCAGTTCCGCGGGGAATTGATCGCCGAAATGGTCAACGAATACGGCTTGTCCTGCATGTTCTGGCACAGCCGCAACCATTCGCCGGGACATGAATATGAGGTCCCCTATGTGGAGGAATCGTATTTCATCAAGAGCGTCCGGGTCTATATGGATCCGAATCCGCCCCTGTATTGGCGCGAGCTGGAAAAGTATTACGACCAGCGGATCGACCCCCAGTATTACGATAACCTGACAGGATATTTAGAAGCCCTCGGGACAGCCCGGACGATGCTGTCCAACCGGTATAACCCGGAATATACCCAGGCGCAGATCAACGCGCTGGTGGCGGAGATCCGGGCCGAAGGCGCCAGGGTAACGGTCAAGCCCGGCTATTATACGCTGACCAACGCCGATTTCAAGGGCATGAACGTGGTGGATCTGAATACCAACAACCGGTGTTTGGGTTATATCTCGGAATGGAAGGGCAGCCTTTGCTGGACCATTCGGGGCGGCGGCTCGGCCCTGTTTATGCCGCTGTATGAGGTCGGTAACGTGCTGGACGGCGTCAAAGACGTCAAGATCGAAGTGGAATACGCCTTCGCGCCGAATTCCAACGGCAACACACGGTTCTTCACCGGTTATCCCCTGTCGACCGGATTTAACCTGATCAAGGAGCCGGTCAATATACACCCCAACGGTATTGTGGTCAATAACAGCTGGATACCCGAAAACTGCGCATGGGATTTGGGGCTGGGCGAATGGGGCCGGGCGGTATTTACCCTCGACGATTTCGACAACGCCATGGTTGTTGACGACGCCATGGAAGATAAAATCAACGGCGCGCTGATCAACCTCGCCCATATCGGCTGCAACGTGCCGGGAGACGCGCTGTATGTCCGCAGCATCCGGGTATACGCTGCCGACGACCCGTCCAAAGAGGTGTCGATCGAGTTTATCGCCAGCTATTACAACGTCGTGTTCAAAGACGGCAGCCAAACCCTGCACAGCCAGCAGGTTTTCCGCGGCGAAGCGGCGGCCGCGCCGGCTGACCCGTTCAAATACGGCTACGTCTTCCTCGGCTGGGACAAGGCGTTCGACAATGTGACCCATAACCTAATCGTCAACGCGCTGTGGGACCGGCAGGCTTATTTCCCCGACCCGGCCTTCGACGCGGCGGTACGGGCGTTGATCGGCAAGCCGGCGGGCGACATATACGCCTCCGAGCTGGCCCATATCACCGCGTTGGATGTCAGCGGACTCGGGATATACGATCTGACCGGCATTGAATACTTTGCCGGGCTGGAAACGTTGGATTGCTCCGAAAACAATCTTACCGGGGTGAATCTTACGCAGAACGCCAAATTGAAAGGCGTCCGCTGCGAAAACAACTACCTGTACGGGCTGGAATTCAACGGAAACCCGCTGCTGGAATGGGTATATTGCTTCAACAACAACCTCAATTGGCTGAATGTTTACAATAACCCGTTGTTGAAACACTTGGATTGCGGGGACAACCAGCTTTATTCGTTGGATTTGACCAACAATATCAACTTGGAATCCCTCTGGTGCCAGGGCAACCGGCTCACGTATTTGAATATCAGCCGGAACTTGAAATTACGCGGGTTGAATTGCAGCAATAACCAGTTGACATCCTTAGATGTGACGCCGCATACCGCATTGGATGATTTGCGTTGTTACTGGAATTCCCTCACGGTATTGGATGTAACCCAAAATCCGGCACTGAAGTGGATTGATTGCGCAAGCAACCTGCTCACGGTATTGGATGTCACTAAGAATCCCTTGTTAATTGCTATCCGCTGCCAGAACAATCAGCTTGCCGCGCTGGATGTATCGCAAAATCCGGAATTGGATTGGCTGCATTGCGATATCAATAAAATCACCGCATTGGATATAACGCAAAATCCGAAAATATGGTCATTGAGTTGTTTTGACAATGTATTGACCTCATTGGATGTGTCCGGAAATCCATTATTGAGCGATCTGCGCTGCACGTATAATTACATGCCCTCCGAAGATGCGATAACAGGGTTAAATCGGGAAATTACCGTTGATTTTAAATTCCATCCCCAATACTCCTGCACCGTCACCTTTATGGAAGGCAGCACCGTATTAAAATCCGAATCGCTGTATTACGGACTCCCGATCGTCCCGCCGGCCGACCCGATAAAAATCGGATATGCCTTTATCGGCTGGGATAAAGCGTTCGGGCTGACGAACGGCGATTTGACGGTCAACGCCAAATGGAAAACCAATACCTACACCGTTACATTCAAGGACGGTGAAACCGTGTTAAAAACGCAGCCGGTCGACTACGGCGGCGCGGCGGCGGCCCCGGCTGATCCCGCCAAAACAGGCTATACCTTCGACGGCTGGGACAAGGTGTTCGACAACATCACCGGTGATTTGACGGTCAACG
>WRDE01000140.1 GCA_009783605.1 Oscillospiraceae bacterium | reverse complement strand
CTTCTCAATGAGATGTAAGGAGAGATAAATATGAACTTAATCTTATTGGGGGCGCCTGGGGCCGGTAAGGGTACGCAGGCGGAGGTTATCAGCAAACACTTGAGCATCCCCACCATCTCCACAGGCAATATTATCCGCGAAGCGTTGAAAAGCGGCAGCGGAATGGGGCGCGAAGCCAAAAAATTCGTCGACGCCGGACAGTTGGTTCCGGATGATGTCGTGATCGGCATCATCCGCGAGCGGCTGGCTGAAAAAGATTGTGAAGACGGATTCATCCTGGACGGCTTCCCCCGCACCATCCCGCAGGCCGAGGCGCTTGACCGCATGGGCGTTGTGATCGACCGGGTTATCGACATCGAAGTCGCGGACGAGACCATCGCCCGGCGGATGACAGGCCGCCGTGTCTGCCCCGGTTGCGGCAGCTCCTACCATCTTGAGTATAAACCGCCCAAGGAGACGGGAGTCTGCGACAGCTGCGGCGATACCCTGATTCAACGCAAGGATGACCATCCCGATACGGTACAGGACCGGCTGACGGTCTATCACGAGCAGACCGAACCGCTGAAAAGCTACTATGCCGCCAGCGACAAGCTGTATATCGTCGAAGGGCAGGAGGAAGTGGCCGACACCATCCGCCTGACATTGGCGGCGCTGGAGTAAGGTCATGATAGCGGTTAAAAACAGCCGTGAGCTGGGATTTATGCAACGCGCCTGCGCCATTGCGGCAAAGGCGCTGCGGCTGGCGGGAGAAGCGGTCGAGCCGGGGGTCAACACCGCCGCGCTTGACCGGCTGATCCGGCAGTATATCGAGAGCCAGGGGGCTACCCCTTCCTTCCTCGGATATGGCGGATTTCCGGCCAGCGCCTGTATCTCGCTCAACAACACGGTCATCCACGGCATACCGTCGCAGCACACCGTCATCAAAAACGGCGATATCGTCAGTATCGACGTCGGCGCGTTGCTGGACGGATACCACGGCGACAACGCCGCCACCTTTGCGGCCGGAGACATCTCACCGGACGCGAAAGCGCTGCTTGAGGCCACCGAAGGCTCCCTTTACGAGGGGATCGCGGCGGCGCAGTCAGGCGGCAGAGTGGGGGACATCAGCGCCGCGGTACAGCGGTATGTCGAGGACCGTGGGTACTCGGTGGTACGGCAGTTTGTCGGCCACGGAGTAGGCACGGCCCTGCACGAGGATCCCGGCGTTCCCAATTTCGGTACCCCCGGACGCGGCCCGCGGTTGGTCCCGGGGATGACGCTGGCCATTGAACCGATGGTCAATGCCGGCGGCTATCAGGTGACAGTGCTGCCGGACAAATGGACGGTGGTCACCGCCGACGGCAGCTTATCGGCTCATTTTGAGCACACCGTCGCCGTCACCGCGAACGGACCGGTCATTCTGACCCTCGCGCAGTAAAACTGCGCTGTGAAGAATGCCGTACGTAACAGATTGGAGTTTTTATGGCTAAAGATGACGTAATAGAACTGGAAGGCGTCGTAGTCGAAGCGCTGCCGAACGCCAATTTTCAGGTGGAGCTTTCCAACGGTCATCGTATTCTGGCGCATATCTCCGGCAAGCTGCGGATGAACTATATCCGGATTTTGCCGGGTGACAAGGTCACGGTGGAGATGTCGCCGTATGATCTGACCAAAGGACGCATCACCTGGCGGAGCAAATGAGGGTGGGCTCCGAGTTTCATCACATCGGATAAAAGCCGAAGCGCCCACCCCAGCAGAACACGGCGTGTTCTGCCCGCATTCATTTTTATCGTTGAAACACGCACTGTACTAATTTTAGGAGGCAAACCCATATGAAAGTTAGACCTTCTGTCAAGAAAATCTGCGAAAAATGCAAGGTTATCAAACGTCACGGCCGGATCATGGTCATCTGCGATAACCCGAAACACAAACAGCGGCAAGGCTAAAAACATTGGCACTGCAGCGTTTTTGGGTATGGTTATTGATTGGTGCGCAATCTAATTACTAATCACTATCCACTAACCACTATTAGTAAAGGAAGGAACAAATCTATGGCTCGTATAGCTGGTGTTGACCTGCCGAGAGACAAACGCGTCGAAATCGGCTTGACCTACATCTTTGGCCTCGGGCGCACTTCGGTCAAAAAGATTCTGGCCGCCACCGGGATTAGTCCGGATACCCGGATCCGCGACCTTTCGGAGGAAGAAGTTTCAAAACTCCGTGAAACCATCGACCGCGACTATGTGGTGGAAGGCGATCTGCGGCGCAACGTAGCTTTCGATATCAAGCGGCTGATCGAAATCGGCTCCTACCGCGGCGTGCGTCACCGTAAAGGGCTGCCGGTCCGCGGACAGCGTTCCAAGACCAACGCCCGCACCCGCAAAGGTCCGAAACGGACCGTCGCCAACAAGAAGAAGTAGGGAGGAAAGTTGGAATATGCGACAAGCGCCTATTCCAACGTACATTCAATACTGCGGTATTGAATGTGCACATTGTACGAAAGGATGGTTATACACTAATGCCTGCAAAAGCAACCGCCCGTAAAGGCGCCACCACCCGCCGGCGCAGAGAACGCAAAAATATCGAACGCGGCGCCGCGCATATCCAGTCCACGTTCAACAATACCATCGTCACCCTGACCGATACGCAGGGCAATGCCCTTTCATGGGCGTCGGCCGGTGAGCTGGGCTTCCGCGGTTCGCGGAAATCCACCCCCTACGCCGCCCAGATGGCTGCCGAAACCGCCGCCAAGGCCGCTATGGAGCACGGGCTGAAGACGGTGGAGGTATTTGTCAAGGGCCCCGGCTCCGGCCGTGAAGCCGCGATCCGCGCCCTTCAGACCGCCGGCCTGGACGTCACGATGATCCGTGATGTCACGCCTGTCCCTCACAACGGATGCCGTCCTCCCAAGAGAAGACGCGTTTAGAACTTAAAACGACAGAAAAGGAGGAAGATTTATGGCAAGATATACCGGTCCGGTGTGCAGGCTCTGCCGCCGTGAAGGAGAAAAGCTCTTTTTGAAGGGCGAACGCTGTTACACCGGCAAATGCGGGGTTTCCCGGCGCGCCTACGCCCCCGGCCAGCACGGCCAAGGCCGCAAGAAGGTGTCGGAATACGGCAAACAGCTGCGTACCAAGCAATATGTCCGCCGTTCCTACGGGGTGCTGGAAGGACAATTCCACCACTATTTTGAAATGGCCAACAAGATGCCCGGCGTCACCGGCGAAAATCTGCTGGCGCTGCTGGAATCCCGGTTGGACAACGTGGCTTACCGTCTCGGATTCGCCAGCTCCCGCGCCCAGGCACGGCAGATGGTGACACAGGGACATTTCACCGTCAACGGACGCAAGGTCGATATCCCCTCTTTCCTGACCAAACCCGGCCAGCTCATCGCGATCAAAGATAAAAGCCGGTCTTTGGATATGATCAAGGGCATTCTCGACGCCAACGCCTCCCGCCCGGTTCCGAAATGGCTGGATTTAGACAGAGGCGCGGCTCAGGCGAAGGTATTGGTGATGCCCTCCCGCGAGGATATTGATCTCCCGATCGAAGAAACCCTCATCGTCGAGTTGTATTCCAAGTAACCTGATAACCAACACATTATAAAAACGCCCTGCGGTGCGTTTTTGGTTCGCTTTAACACAAAATAGCCAACCAATTAAAACGCTCATTCTGTGGAATGACCCTTTTGTAGTTCGCTTCAACACAATATAGTTTTTGCGCACAAAGAAGCAACCAATCAAAAGGCGCATACCAAAAGGGTGAGAAATCAGACCCGACAAAATTAAATATTAGGAGGGTTTTTATATGATCGAGATTGAGAAGCCCAGAATCGAAGCATTGGATATCGCCGCCGACGGTACCTACGGGAAGTTTGTGGTGGAGCCGCTGGAGCGCGGCTACGGCACCACATTGGGAAATTCTCTGCGCCGCGTATTGCTGTCGTCACTGCCGGGTGTGGCGGTGACGTCGGTGAAGGTGGAAGGGGTATTGCATGAGTTTTCCACCGTCGAAGGCGTCAAGGAGGATATCACCGAGATTGTCCTCAATATCAAGGGGCTGCGGATGAAAATCCACGGAGACGGCCCGAAGGTAGTATATATTGAAGCGGAGGGTCCCTGTGAGGTCACCGCCGGATCCGTCAAATGTGACAGCGAGGTGGAGATCCTTTCGCCGGATATGTATATCGCCACCCTCGGAGAAAAATCCCGGCTGTTTATGGAGATCACCATCGACAAGGGGCGCGGTTATGTGCCCGCCGAGCGCAACAAACAAATGATGGCGCCGGTTATCGGGGTCATTCCGGTGGATTCCATCTATACCCCGGTGGTAAAAGTAAACTACACGGTGGAAAACACCCGTGTCGGCCAGATTACCGACTACGACAAGCTGAGTCTTGAGGTATGGACCAACGGCATTATCTCGGCCAAAGAAGCGGTGGCATTGGGCGCAAAGGTGCTGACCGAACATCTGAACCTGTTTGTCGACCTTTCCGACGACGCCTATGCCGGCGATTCAATCATGGTCGAAAAGGATGACAACAACAAGGAAAAGGTACTGGAGATGACGATCGAGGAGCTGGACCTTTCGGTCCGGTCCTTCAACTGTCTCAAGCGCGCCGGTATCAACACGGTCGAGGATCTCATCAACAAATCCGAAGATGAGATGATGAAGGTGCGCAATCTCGGCCGCAAGTCGCTGGAAGAGGTCATCAACAAGCTGACGTCGCTGGGGCTTATGTTCTTTGATGACGAGGATTAAAACCCCATATACGAATCTGGAAGGCGCTCCTGCCCGTCCCTGTGATTATTCAAAACGGGGGTATCCAAAAACCATTGGAGGGCGCCCCAACTTACCCGTATGATTATTCTCAAAAGGAGTGTATTTAAAAATGCCTGGAACGAGAAAACTCGGACGGCCGACTGCGTCGCGGATGGCGATGCTGCGGGCTATGGTGACCTTTCTGTTGGAAAACGGACGGATCGAGACTACGGTAACCCGCGCCAAAGAGGTGCGGTCGCTGACCGAAAAGTTTATCACCGTCGCCAAGGAACCGACGCTGGCCAACAAGCGGTTGGTCTACGCTTTTGTGACCAAAGAAGGGGTCAGCAAAAAGCTGTTTGACGAGATCGCGCCGAAATACGCCGAACGCAACGGCGGCTATACCCGCATCATCCGCACCAGCGCCCGCCGCGGCGACGCAGCCGAGATGGCGATATTGGAATTGATTTAACCCAAAACAACCATTAAGGGCAGAATTCGCCGCGATATGTGCGGCGGATTCTGCCCTTATTTTTTCTGCCCATTTGTAAACAATCTATGACCCCTATTGACAAATATTACCCGAATAGTGTAAAATTACACTCGAGTCAAGAGCTTGATGAATCTCATCTGACCCAAGACGGGGTGTTGGGACGGGGGATCGGGGTAAACGGAACGCTCCAAGGGGCGGGGGACCCGTCCCGACAAAGTTAAAATAGGTGAACCCATGAACAGAGCGGAATTCATCGCCATCTGCGACCGGAAGGTCAAGTTAGTCCGGGCGGAGCATTCCTTCAGCCAGGAGCGGATGGCGTATATCCTCGGGATATCCAAAAAAACCCTTGTGGAGATCGAAAAGGGCCGGTCTTCGTTAGGGTGGACCGGCAGCGCCGCGCTCTGCGCCATTTTTGGCGACAGCGAGGTGATCGCCTCCTCCTTCGGCGGGCGGCCGACCGAGATCATCCTGGCCCTCGCCTTTGAAGGGGGCGAACCGCTGCCGGCTGCGGCGGCCGCCGCTGGCCGGATCTGGTGGCAGACGGTCAGCGAGGCCGGTGGCTATACCATCCAGCAGAACATCATCTCCCAGCACTACCGGCTGACCGACAGCGATGGCCGGCGGGTCGCTTCATCCTTTAACCTGGAAGATTTACAGGATTTTATGACAGAGGAGTGAATGTGTCAATGGGATTCGCGCTATTTTTATTATTTGGCGGCATGATCGCCGCGTTTATCCTGCTTGCAAAAGCCTTTTCTAAACAGAATAAACTCGAAAATCAAATCCAGCACCTGCAATGGGATTTGCAG
>WRDE01000139.1 GCA_009783605.1 Oscillospiraceae bacterium | reverse complement strand
TACGACATGTTCAGCGTCATCGTGGTGGAGATCATGGGCCGCAATGCCGGCTGGCTGACCGCCGCGGCGGCGCTGGCGCGGGATTCTTTCGCAACTGCGGATAGCGAACAGGCGATGTCGCGGACTGACGCCGCAGCGTCAGTCCGCACGAGCCCCGAAGCGCCGCAATTGATCTACCTGCCCGAATCCCCCTTTGACCCGGAGGATTTCATCCGGCGCGTCGCCTCTTATTCCGATAAAAACCAGCTGCTGATCGTGGCGGTATCCGAGGGGATCAAGGACAAGGATGGGGGATACATCAGCGCTGCCGGCGCCTCCCGGGACAAATTCGGCCATGTGGCGCTGGCCGGCACCGGCCGGTATCTGGAGCAGCTGATCAAGGACCGGTTAGGGTGCAAGGTGCGCAGCATCGAATTTTCGGTGCTCCAGCGGGCCGCCGGGCATTATGCCTCCGCCACCGATATCGCCGAAGCCCTCGCCATCGGCGAAGCGGCGGTCCGGGCCGCCCTGCGGGGGGAGACCGGCGTGATGATGGCGTTCGAGCGTATTTCAAACGAACCCTATTTGGTCCGCTGCGGCACGGTGCCCATTGAGGCGGCGGCCAACCTCGAAAAAACCGTCCCCGCCGATTGGATTGTGGACGGCTGCGACGTCAGCGCCGAGATGCTGGCCTATCTGCGCCCGTTGGTGGCCGGCCGCGCGCCCTGCTATGAGCAAAACGGGGTGCCGTCTTACCTGTTTTTGGATAAAAAAGTGGTCGAAAAACCGTGATATAGCATTTTCCCAATATTTTTAAATGGATTTGGCATTTTCCATTGACAAAATTTTGTAAAGCATGTTATAATTTGTTCAGCAATTGATCCCATCCGCGTTTGTCCACATTATAAACATGAGAAGGGGAGTCATTTTATGGATCTGCAAAAAATTGGCAAGCAAAAACTATTTATTGCTGTCGCGGCGCTTATCGGTTTTATTTCTACCTTTTTGCCTTGGTATTCTGTATCGTATGATTTCGGCATATACGGTTCAGCAGGGGGTTCTTTCGGCGGCACACATTTTTGGTATGGCATTATTTCGCTGATTGTTTTTCTGGTTACGATTGCGGTGTGCTTCGTGGGCGATAATATCCCGCAATTACAGGACGCTAAGAATTTCCAATACGCAGTCGCCGGCGCGGGCGGGTTATGTGCGCTTCTCGGCTTTATTTCCATTGTCGATATCGGCTTTGCTATCGGTTCGATTTTGGCTCTCCTCGCCGGTGCCGCGATCGTCGTCTTTGCCCTGTTCTTCGACAAAATCATTAAAGATGACGCGGGTTCTGCTCCGCCGCCGTCCGGCCCGCCGTCCATTTAACCGTAATCGTAATACTTACCGAAAACCCGCCGGACGGCGGGTTTTTTATTGGGATAGAGCTAAACGTAAAAAATTATTTTTCACATAAAACCTCCACGGCTGCAAACCATGGAGGTTTTATGTATCCTTTTTTATGAATTTTTGCGTAACCTTGTTGATGTTTCTTATTATGATATCGCCGGTGATACGGAATTGTTTTTGGGCGGCTTGTTGCTGGTTCAGGCATACAATCCTTTCCAGCACAGCCTCGCCGGAGAACCCGTTTTCAAAAATATACGCGAATTTTTGTTTTGCCTGCAGATATCCCTCGCGCCTCATATGCTCGATAGAATTTTTGTTGAACCACACAGAGGTTGAGATCATTTTTGTATCGGGAAAGGTAATCGGAATGATCTTTTGATTCAGCTGTTCATTTTCAAAAATATAATCCTGCCGGTCGAAATGCACACAGATGATATAATCCAGGGCATGGCTTACTAACGGATATACCGGAATATTGTCGATAATCGCTCCATCATACATATTGTGCCCGTTGATACTGACCGCCTGATTACAGACAGGCATGGCGACACTGGCTTTCAAATAGCGGGCGCGTTCTTCCTGCGGAACCGATTTCAGATTGGCGTAGGTGAGCTTCCATGTGCTGGCGTTTAATAAGGATACATAAAAATCATTAACTATTTCATCTCCATCACCGGCCATGTTCAAAATAACATCCTGCAAAAAACCGCTTTTTGTGATGGAAAGGATGAATTTTTTTGCATCGCAATCACAGGCAGAATCCCAAGATGATTCCGCCTGTTTTAATTTGCCGGTTAAAAAGGCATATCCGCTCAAAACACCGATGGAAGACGCGCTGATGCAGGAGATCCGATCAGGCGGAATGATTTCGTTCAGCGCTTTTAGTACGCCTATTTGAAACGCGCCCTTGGCCATTCCGCCCGAAAGGACCAAACCTATTTTTGACACTATTTTAGCTCCAACCCGTAGGAATCCTTAAAAGACCCGCAAATGATCATAATGAAATCGACGAAGGCCCCTATGCCCAAAAGACCCGCTGTTATAAACCATACGACTCCGGTTCCGGCCTTTCCCACATAAAATCTGTGGATTCCCAATACGCCGAAGAAAAAGCAGAGTACCGCCGCCACCCCCTTCGACTTGGAGGAAACCCTGGAAACTTGACTGTTTTCGCTCATGTTGACGACCACCTTATAAAATTATTTTCAGAGCTTTGGTGAGCTCTTTCGACAGTATACACGTTTTTTTCTTAAAAGTCAACTGTTGCGGTATAAATAATTATATAAAAACACATAGAAGGTACCTCTGTGGCTTATAATAATAAAAAAAGTGGTGCTGAATATGTTTGATTTCGGAGCACGCATGAAGGAATTGCGTAAGTCGAAGGGCCTGTCTCAACATCAGGTAGCCAAAAAATTAGATGTTACAAAAAGTACTATCAGCGGATATGAAAACAATACCCGCTTTCCTTCCTTTGATGCCATTCCCAAAATTGCGCTGCTGTACAACGTGAGCGCCGATTATTTACTGGGGATCAATAATCAAAAAATGATCTGCGTGGAAGGACTGACCGAGCCGCAGATCGACGCCGTCAGGAACATTATCTCCCAGTTTCTTCAAAACCAAATCAAAAATAAAGATTTTTGATTTGTCATACGCTATACGCCATACGGGTTCGACATATTTTATAAACATCCCCGCGGATTTTGCCGCGGGGATGTTTATAAACGCGTTATTTTTGCAGGGCCCAAAATTTAAACTTGCAAAATCATCGGGGATATACTATAATATCGGAACAATATATAAAAATACGAAAGATGAGGTTGCGCAAGATGCAAAAAATCACCGCATTGACCCGTGAACAATTGGCCGTCTGCCGGGAGGAGCTGGCCGCCGCCTATGACAAACTGGCCGCCCGGGGGCTGGCGCTGGATATGTCCCGGGGCAAGCCCGGTCCCGACCAGCTGGCCCTGTCGGCTGAGCTGTTAGACGCGCTGCTCTCGCCCGACGACCCGA
This sequence comes from Oscillospiraceae bacterium, assembly GCA_009783605.1. GTDB lineage: Bacteria > Bacillota > Clostridia > Oscillospirales > Acutalibacteraceae > WRDE01. The sequence goes on along the minus strand of WRDE01000139.1, from coordinate 2,658 downwards.
AGACGGTCAAAGGCTTTGACGTCCGCAACTATGGGCTGCCGGAGGGGATCCCGGAAGCCCGGGCACTGTTCGGCGGGCTGTTGGATATGCCGGCGGATCAGGTCGTCGCCGGCGGCAATTCCAGCCTGAATATGATGTTCGATTATGTCGCCACCGCCTACGCCAAAGGCGTCTGCGGCCACCCCGCCTGGGCCGGCCAACAGGTAAAATTTCTCTGCCCGGTCCCGGGATATGACCGTCATTTTTCGCTGACCGAATTCTTCGGGATCGGGATGATTCCGGTGAAAATGGACGAAAACGGTCCGGATATGGACGAGGTGGAACGGCTGGCGGCCGATCCGGCGGTCAAAGGTATCTGGTGCGTGCCGGCCTATTCCAATCCTACCGGCATCGTCTACAGCGACGCGGTGGTGGAGCGGCTGGCGGCGCTGAACGCCGCGGCGCCGGATTTCCGGATCATGTGGGACTGCGCCTACATTGTCCACCATCTCACCGATACCCCGCCGGCGCTGAAAAATCTCTATAAAGCGGCGGCGGCCTATGGCAAAGAGGATCAGGTGATCATGTTCGGCTCCACCTCAAAAATCACCTTCGCCGGCGCGGGCCTGGCGGCGCTGGCGGCCAGCCCGGCCAATATTGCCGACATCAAAAAGCGGATCGCCATGCAGACCATCGGTCCGGATAAGGTCAACATGCTGCGGCATGTGCGGTTTTTCGGCGACGCCGACGGGGTCCGCGCCCATATGAAGCTCCACAAGGAGATTCTGGCCCCGAAATTCGATCTGGTCTGCCAGATGCTGGAGCAAAACCTCGGCGGTAAGGGGATCGCCTCCTGGGTCTGTCCCCAGGGCGGCTATTTCGTCAGCGTCGAGTTGCTGCCCGGCACCGCGGCCCGGGTGGTCAAGTTAGTAAAGGAAGCCGGCATGGTGATGACCGGCGCCGGCGCCACCTGGCCCTACGGCAAAGACCCGGCTGACAGCAATCTCCGGATCGCCCCGACCTTCCCGCCGTTGGATGAGTTGAAAGCCGCGATGGAGCTGTTTTGTGTGGCGGTGGAGTTGGCGGCGGTTGAGAAGTTAATGGATGGTTGAGAGTTGAGCATATTTGAAGAATAGATAAACCGGCAAGCTGGGTGGCTTGCCGGTTTATTGTTGGCTATTTTTTTGTTTTTAATCCTTTCCGCATATACTTGACCAAACTATTTATGAATTCTTGTATTTGCTTATTACTAAAGGTATGTTCTTCTATATATCTATCTTGTTCTTGTATTAAGACCATATCATCTAAGTTTTCTCGCATTTTTCGATCTTGCCATATTGCTTCGTTTTCTTCTCCTTCAAATATATTAGAATATTCCATATTCCGTCGTTGCACCTCACTATAGAAATTATCGAATCCTTTTACAAATTTGTCGTTAGCATAAAGATTTATATTCGGGTGCATTTCATCAAGTTTTTGTTTCCATCCATTATTATAAATTTTACAAGCATCACTTTGTAATTCTTTAATGTGCGAAAATAATGCAATAAATGTTTCTTGCCGTTCCTTATATACAAGTTCGCTCACTACATTGCGCAGAGTAAAATGCGCTGTAAAATATGCGATTATAACCGCGCTTAATATAGAAGCGATAGGAATTATTGCATTTATTATATATTTTATCATAGCAATATCCTTTCTGTGACCTACTCTATTTCCAAATGATATACGAGCGTTTTATGTCAACAAATATATCTTTGTCTTTTATGCCTTTTACCATAGAAGCAATAGGCGTAGTTGATGTTTCATTTGCGGAAATCGTATTGCTGAAAAAATTTCCTGTACCAACTTCTGCTCCGTTTGAATCAAAAAATATAAAATACATATTAAAAATTGCAGGTTGCAAATTGGTGTTCTTAAAAGTGACCACTAACCAATCTTGCTTTTCGACATATTGTTGTATATCAATAATTTCTATAGTCCCTGATGATTTGCTTTCAAATTGCCCTCTTATAGTTACTGTAACCGGAAGTGAGGATAGTTTTATATCTTGTGCGGGTGCCGGTGTAGGTGCCGGCGTGGACGCCGGCGTGGGTGCTGCCGTCGGTGCCGGTGTGGGTGCTGCCGTAGGCGCCGCTGTCGGAGCCTTAGTCGGCGCTGCTGTCGGAGCCTTAGTCGGCGCTGCTGTCGGTGCCTTAGTCGGCGCTGCTGTCGGTGCCTTAGTCGGCGCTGCTGTCGGTGCTTTAGTCGGTGCCATCGTCGGCGCCATCGTCGGCGCCGCCGCGGTTGTCACTTCTGCTTTTGTCGTGCTTTGCGCTGCGGGTTTTGTTGTAGTTCTTGCTTTTGTTGTGGCCGTTGTTGTTGCCCTTGTCGCTGCTGTCGTAGTCGCCGTGGTTTCGGTTGCGCTGGAGGTATCCTCTCCTGCTCCGCACCCGGACAGGGATACCGTCAATAATGCCGCGATAAACAAAGCTATTGCCTTTTTCACACAAATTCCTCCAATTTTTTGTTTTTATGCGGGATAACCACAGTATAGTCAATATATTGAGCATTGTCAAGAGGTTGAGCATGATAAACTGATCAGGGTGATAAAAAATGATCAGTTACGCGCCGTTTTATAGAACTTTGCTGGCTAAAAATATAACCGAATACCACTTAATATACAAAGAAGGGTTTTCG
>WRDE01000138.1 GCA_009783605.1 Oscillospiraceae bacterium | reverse complement strand
CGCGGTGGTGCCCAGATCAAACCCGCTGACCTTGGCGAAATTGCCAACCCGCGTATTGACATCATAAATGATGTCTTCCCAGCTTTTGCACAAAATCTCGGCATCAAAACCCTCCTCCATAATGGCCGGGAGCTCGTTTTGAAACCATGTGTCAAAGGCTCTTACCGCTGTGGCGCTGGCGAGCTCGCCCTTGGCGAGCCCGCCCATTCCGTCACAGATAACGGCCAGCAGAACCTTACCTTTTTCGGTTTCCGCTTCAAGGATAAGGGCTGAATCCTGATTGGTTTTCTTTTTTATCCCAATATCCGTATGCAGAGCCGTCAAAAAATTCATTTTTACCTAACCCGCCTTTTATCCTTGAAACTCAAATTCTTCATCGGAAATTTTAATCTTATCTCCGCTGTTCAGCTTGGTCTCCTGATTGGGAGTCAATTTGGCGCCGTTTACATATGTACCGTTGGTGGAACCCAAATCAAGGATAAAGAATTCGCCCGAGCGGGTGCGGATTTTGGCGTGCGCGCGGCTTACCGAGCTGTTGTCAATGACAAAATCCACTTTGCGGCGCTCTTTGCCGAGGGTGAATTCCGACCGGCTGATCGCGATACGCTGTCCGCTCTTGGTATTGACAATCGCGCCGGCCGCGCCGCCGCCCAAAACGCTGGTTTCACCCGCGCCCTCGTTGAGAAGGCTGGTTTCGCCCGCGCCTTCACCGCCGAAAGCCGGCGCCGGAGGCGGAACCGGAGGCATGGTGGGGGAGAACGACGAGGAGGGGGTCGGCGGGTTAAAGGAGGCCGGAGCGGGACGCGCGGGCACGGCGGCTTTTTTGCTGCCCTTGGACATCACGACCACAATAATGATGATGGCAATCACCACCACCGCCGCCGCGGCGATAATAATGATCATCGTCGTATCTATGGGTCCTTTGGGGACCAAATCATTGATCGCGCTATTCAACGCATTGGCCACGCTCTCAATCTCACCTTGTTCGGCCGCACTGTTGCCCGCTACTTCATTTGCCGCGTTGAGCTTGTCTTGCAGCGCATCAAGGCTGTCCTTCGTATACTCATCGGTTTTAGTAACCTTGCTGTTTGCCTCCGCAATACGGCCTGTCAAATAGCTTTTGTCGGGGCCAGGAGGATCAGTGGGACCTTGCGGTTGTGTAGGGCGGTTGTCGGGGCCAGTAGGGCCGTCATCATCGTCAGGGCCATGTCCAGGATGGCCGCATGATTCGTATTTAATGGTCAGGGTATCCAGAATTTCCTTGATTTGATTGATGCTGATAGAATAAAAGAAGTTTTCAGAGGCCTGCGCGTCGGTAACAACAAAACGGTTGATGCCTAAAACAAACCCGTCCGTATTCACCACCGGACCGCCCGAGTTGCCGGGGGTCAGTTTGGCGCTGTGCTGCAAAACCGGCGTCTGAGCCAGATGGGATACGTTGTCGAAAAAGGCTATCGAGGTCACCTTGGAAATTTTACCGTCGCTGACGGTGACGTCCGCGCTGGTATAGGTGTTGTTGTTCTGTACCTGAGCGACCGTCTCCGGGAATCCTAACGCGTATACCTCCTGGGTTGTGAAAGTGCCCTTGCCCTCCGCGCTGTCACAGAGCTTGGCGGGTTTCTTGACCCTTTCGCTGATCGGATCCCTCAGCTGCATGATGGAAAAGTCGGAATCATGGCTCTCCTTGCGGAGATTCATCTCGATGGTCACATCGCCGGAAACGACTGCTTCCCGCACATAATTGTTTCTGTTGTAGCTCGGGCCTTCTCTTTCTCTCACCAAATCCTCTGTTGTGAGCGGCGTTCCGTCATCTTTAAAGATTATTCTATTACTACTGTCTGTCAGAGGCGCCAGAAAATCGAAAATGTGATAACAGGTGAGCAGATGCGTTTCGTTAATGAGAAAACCCGTCCCGCGGATCAAGACGTCCTTGCCGCCGTCTTTGCCTCTGTAAGCAAGCTGAACGACCATAATGGACTCTTTCACCTTGTTTACGTCTTCCGCTGCCGCAGAAGCGAAAAATGGCATGCAAACGCCTGCCAACAGCAGCACCGCAGCCGATAGCGCCACTATTTTTTTGAACAGCCTGCCGCGCTGTCCTGAGGATCTTTGATTCCGTTTCATGTTTAACTCCCTCACATTTTTAATATTTATTCGAAACACGCGGGGTGAAATCCCCTGTGAATACGAAACACCGGAATGATAGCACGAAAAACAGCGAAAAAGATACAACCCTGATAGAAAGCAGGTGTTATCTGATAGACGGTATAATTGAAGCCAATATAAACTAAGTCATTTAACATTATAACCATGCAACCGGCCAGTTGTCAACAGGTATTTCCGGAAAATCAAAATATTTCCGCGGAAAACAAAAAAAATTGCCGATACCGGCCGGCTTATGATGAAAAATATGTTCTCCGGTTCGCAAACTGGAGAACATATTTCTTGTCTATTCTTGACGCGGTCAAAATGGGTTGGTTAGTGTGCTTTCCGTCTCCGGTTGCGGACGGCTTTGACTGTCAGATATATCAAAACCGCCGTGCCCGCCAATACGGGCAGCAGGAGCAGCGCTCCTGCGTCGCCCAAATCTATGCCGGTGGGCGGCGCTACGTCTCTTTCGTTGGTGAATTTGAACACCCGGTATACCGTCATAGTGCGCAGGCCGGTGTCCTTGACATCCAAATCGGTATCCGAATCGGCGCCGCCGTTGTCGGTAAAGGAGGTCTTATAGCTGCTGTCCGGCGCTTCGATGATCTGTACAGAATAGTCCATCCGGACATCCGCTATAGCGATACTCTGGCCGTTTTTCAGCTTGAAGGCCGCCGTTCCGCTGCTGTCGAGATTCAATATGACGATTGCCGGCTGGGCTGCCGGATCTGTTTTAAGAGCGTAGAACATGCCGGTCAGGGGATTGCCGCTGGCATCCTCAAAATAGATCGTGAAGGAAAATTCTTTCGTCTTGTCAGCGAAGTCGCCGGTCACTGTTTTGGAAACTGTCAGCGAGGTGGTCGCCGGCGTCGGATTATGATAGTTGATGTTGTCATTATCAAGCAGCGATCCGTTAAATTTGTTGGCCGGGCGGGCGGCGAAAGCCGACGCGTTGGAAGGCGGGTTGTGCTTAATGGCAGCGGTATTTCCGCTGATCGTGGTATTTGCGATACCGATGTTCATGTATTTCGCCGTGCTGGCAGGGTCGCTGTAATCGTGATCCTCTGTAAATATTCCGCCGCCGTCCCCCTGTACCGCTTTGTTGCCGGTGACCGAGCCTCCGGTCATGGTGAAGGTGCCTCTGTTGCCCGCATTGTTGGTGACGGCTATGTACAGCCCCCCGCCGTCATGAGCGGCGGTGTTGTATTGAATCGCGCCCGCGCTCATTGTCGCATTCGCTGTTTTGGAGGAATCCGCCGCTTTATCCAGATGCTTTTCCGCGCCCAGATTCGCGAACAACCCGCCGCCGTAGTCGGCGTCGTTACGGTCATTAGCGCTCTGCCCGCCGATCGTGCCGCCGGTGATCTTGATATCTTTTCCGGCAAATACACCGCCTCCATATGTCGTGCCTTGGCAATCGCTGCTATTTTTATCGATCACGCCGCCGCGCATTTCGAAATAGGTCTGCGCATATACGCCGCTGCCGTAATGGGATGTTTCGGCTTCGGATTCCAGCCGGTTGCCGGTGACTTTAGCGGAATCCTCCACAATCAGGGAATCTCTGGCATACACGCCGCCGCCTTTCGCTTTGCCTGTAGGGCTGAAGGGCGCGGCCGTGGCGGACTGCGGATCGGCGCCGGCGCCCGTGGCGATGTTGTTCCTGACTACCGCGTTTCCGCTGACGACCACCTTGGCTCCATGTATGCCGCCGCCGACTGCCGCCACATTCTCTTCGACGATACCGCCGGACATGGTAAAGGATCCGTACACGCCGCCGCCCCAGTTCGCCACGGCGTTGACGGCTTTGTTTCCCGCGATGGTGCCGGCTGTCATCGTGCCGCTGCCGTTCACAAATACGCCTGCGCCGTTTCCTCCGGCAGTATACGTGCTTTTGGCTAAGAAATTCTCGGTTATTTCGCCGCCGGACATCGTGAAGGTGTCGGTCCCGCTGTTCGCATACACCCCGCCGCCGGCGAGCGCCAAATTGCCGGTGATGCTGGCGGTTCCGGTCACGGTCAGCGGCGCGTAGCTGAAAATCCCGCCGCCGTGATATTTTGCGTAGTTGCCGGAAATGGTCCCGCCGTTGATGATGGCCTTGGTGGATGTGGAATACACGTATACGCCGCCGCCTCTCAAAGAGACGCCCTGGGATACCGTATTATTCGAAATTACACCGCCGTTCATCGTGAAGACGCCTCTCGCATGTACGCCTGCGCCGTTGCCTCTGCCGTCAGTATCCGTGGTGCCGGTCCCGGTGCCTTCCAAATGGTTCCCGGTGATGACGACACCGTTTTCTATGGTCAGCGCACCGCCTGCGTACACGCCGCCGCCGCGTGATGCGGCTATGCAGTGGCCGATCGTACCGCCCTTTAAGGTCAGCGCGCCGACGGCATAAATACCGCCGCCGTCAGTCGCTTCATTTTCATCGATGAGGCCGCCGGTCATGTTGAATGTGCTGTCGGCTGCCACATATACGCCGCCGCCGCTGCCATCGCCGGTGATACTGGCATAGTTGCCGCCGATTGTGCCGTCATGCAGGTTGAAAGTGCCGCCTGCAATATAGACCCCGCCTCCGTATCCTGTACCGGTAGTGTTGGCGTAGTTTCCGCTGATTGTGCCGCCATGCATATTGAATGCAGTACCGGCCGGCACATACACGCCGCCGCCGCCATTGAGCGGTCCGGAGCCGGTAGACTTGTTGTTCCGGATCTCGCCGTCATACATGTTCAGGAAGGCGGAAGGGGCATAATCGGTATCTCGGTATAGATATACGGCGGCGCCGATCGCCTGGCTGCCGGTGCAGTTTTGTATGACCGCGCCCTCCTTCAGGTTCAATATATTCCTGACGAATATACCGCCGCCGACGGTTTTGACGTCCAATATGATGTTGGTCAGCGTAAGCTCGCCCTGTATGTCGAAATGCCGCCGGTCCTGCGTCTGGGTAAGGGTATAGGGTCCGCCGGCGTCGGAGGTGAGGGTGACCTTCAGGTTTTTCCAGAACCTGACGGCGTTCGTATGATCCGTCATATTCACATCGAGATCATGCTCGGTGGCCGTGATGGTATACGGCTGGTTCGGCACGCCGTTGTCCCGGATATAGTTGACCGCGTTCTGCAGCTCATGATAAGTGGCAAGAATCGTGCCGGGATCGCTGTCCTTGGTGACGATATAGCGCAGCGGCTTCCACTGGGCATAGAGGATAAGATTGTCGCTGACCGTCACCGGCGCGCCCGCGGCGTAAACGTCGCCGCTGCCGTCGGCCTTAGTGTTCCAGCCGGTAAAAACCGGCCGGACCGCGGTCGCCGTGAATTTGGCGGTGGTATGCGTCACGGCGGTAAAGGTAACAGCGCCGACCCCGTTTGCGCTCTGGATGTAATCCGGTTCGCTTTTGCCGTTGTTGGCCTTATAGGTTAACGTATGCGTCTCATACCCTTCGACACGCTCGTACACGAAATAGACGACCCTGTTGCCGGTCACCGACGGGATAGACGCGGTGCCGTTGGCGACTAAGCTGTTTGAAAAGCTGTCTAATTTATACCCCTTTATGGTATAGCCTTCTATGGCCGGGATCGTTTTGCTGTAAGGGCTGCCGTTTTGGACCTGCGTATTGGTGTCCCCCCGGCCGGGAATGGTGCTGCCGCTCATGTCCACATGTTTTTCCGTAACCTGGAAATGCGTTTCGGACACGCGCACCCATACACCGTACACCTCGCGGTGGGTGATCGGCTGGCCGGCATAGGCGAATACCGATATGGAGCTGCCGTTGGTATTGACGACATAGACATTTGTAGAATCCCAGGCTGTGCGGGTCCACAGGTGGTTATTGCTGATGGCCGGGTATTTGCTCCAGTAGGCCGATCCCAGATCGCTCCAATCCTTGTGGCTCAGGGCGAACATGACATCATCCTTTTGATTTTGATCGCT
>WRDE01000137.1 GCA_009783605.1 Oscillospiraceae bacterium | reverse complement strand
CTTTGCTGGCTAAAAATATAACCGAATACCACTTACTATACAAAGAAGGGCTTTCGGCGAATACCATACACCGCATAAAGCACGGAAAAGATATCAGCACAAAAACCCTTGACGCGCTGTGTTTTGTCTTAAATTGTGAAGTTTCCGATATCATCGAGCATTTAAAACAATAACACGGGCGGCCAATCGGCCGCCCGCGCTGTTTCTTATCTACCCCGATAATTCAGCATTTAGCATTCAGCATTATGCATTGGCGTAAACGCTCACCCGTTTGCGGTCCTTGCCCATCCGCTCGAACCGGACGGTGCCGCTGGTGAGGGCGAACAGGGTGTCGTCGGAGCCGATGCCGACGTTGTTGCCGGGATGGATATGGGTGCCGCGCTGGCGCACTAACACGTTGCCGGCCAGCACAAACTGCCCGTCGGCGCGTTTGGGGCCGAGGCGTTTGGATTCGGAATCGCGGCCGTTTTTGGTCGAGCCGACGCCCTTTTTATGGGCGAATAGTTGAATATTGAGCTGTAACATATCAGTATACCTCCAGTATTGTTATGCGTAAATGTTTCGGATATTGTTCGGCCAGCTGCCGGATATGATCGGCGAAAGCCTCTAACGGCTGCCGCGCCCGGCAGGCCGCCGAGCAGGTCAGGGAGAACAGCAGATACCCGTCGCGCTGTTTCGTGACCGCTTTACAGCCGAGCTGTTCGGTCAGCAGGTTGGCGATCAGCGCCGCCGCGGATGAGATGGCGGCGCAGAGAATGTCGTTGCCGGGGGAATCATAGCCGCTGTGCCCGGTGATCCGGAAACCGCGCCATTCGCCGTCCCGGGATAACATTTGAACAGTAGTCATAAAATTATACCGCCGGTCAAGGCAGGATCGCGCCGATTTGGAGCTTGGTGTAGGGCTGCCGGTGGCCGAGCTTGCGCTGGCTACTTTTTTTGGGCCGGTAGGTAAACACGGTGATCTTCTTGGCCTTGCCGTTTTTCAATACCGTGGCTTCGACCTTCGCGCCCTCGACATAGGGCTTGCCGACCAACAGCTCGCTGTCGTCATACAGGGCAACGACCCTGTCGATGGTGACGGCGGATTCTTCCTCAGCGTCTAACTTTTCGACATAGAGCACGTCGCCGCTTTGGACTTTATACTGTTTTCCGCCGGTTTCAATGATCGCGTACATAGAATTCCTCGTTTTCTGATAGACTCGCTGCCGGCAGGCGGACCAGAGCGAATGCTTTGCGTCCGGAGCGGCCGCTGCATCCGCAGACGCATCACTTAAAAAGCCTGACGCACGCGGCAAAAGAAATGATAACACAAAAGGAGGGCTGTGTCAAATGTTTTTTTGAATTTGCGGGAAATTTGTAGATCTATTTTTTAGAACACCCTTTTATACGGTGTTTGTCGATCCATTGTCAATATGTCTCCATTTAGTTTAATTTTCTCTGTTGTAGAGAAGCCGGGAGCTGATACTTTTATTTTATTGCCAATAAGTATAAAATCATAATAATAAGTCTCCCCGTTACCAAAATCAACTTTTACTTCACCATCCGGAAAGAATTCAAAATCAGTCATGATCCTCCTTCCCATATAAATGCTCTCCCTTAATGTTGTATGCCATTTCCCAATAAGCAATGACGCATCCATTTTCGATTCAAACATTTTTTACCCTCCTGATTTATAAGATGATTTTATAATACAACAAAATGTTGTAATTGTCAATACCCCATTTTGTTGTATTGTAAAATATTCCCGGTGATGAATGATGTATCAGCGTATCCGGGATTTACGGGAGGACGCCGATCTGACGCAAAAGCAGATGGCGGAGCTTTTATTTTGCTCGCAGCAGGCATACAGTTATTATGAATTGGGTCAGCGGGATATCCCGACGCCGGTTTTGATCGCGCTTGCGCGTATTCATCAGACGACGGTGGATTATATTTTGGGGTTGACCGCCAAACGGGACCGATGATAAAAACAAACAACCGCCCCGCAACATCAAGCCGCGGGGCGGGTCTATTATCAACTTTTAGTCGTCTCTGCGTCTCGGGCGGTCGTCTCGTCTAAATCCCGGCCGCGGCCCGTCTCTTCTCGGCGGCCGCGGGCCATCCGATACGGTATTCTCCGGAACCAGTCCTTCCACCTCGATCAGCGCGTCACGGCGGGAGAGGTTGACCCGGCCCTGCTCGTCGATCTCGATGACTTTTACCATCACCTCGTCGCCGACGGTAACCACGTCCTCTACCTTTTCCACCCGGCGGATATCCAACCGGCTGACATGGACTAAGCCCTCTTTGCCCGGCGCGATTTCCACGAAGGCGCCGAAGGACATCAGCCGGGTCACCCGGCCCTTATAGATCGCGCCGACCTCCGGGTCTTTGGCGATGGTCTCGATGACCGCCAGCGCCCGCCGCGCGTCCTCGATATCTAATGCGGTGATAAAGATGGAGCCGTCCTCCTCCACGTCGACCTTACAATGGCACTCCAACTGAATCTTCTGGATCACCGAGCCGCCCTTGCCGATGACCTCGCGGATCTTGTCTACATCAATCTTGGTGGTCAGCATCTTCGGGGCGTACGGCGACAGCTCTTCACGCGGCTTGTCAATAGCTTTCAGCATAATCTCGTCTAAGATATAGATACGCGCCTTGTGGGTCTTTTCCAGCGCTTCCTTGATGATCTCCGGGGTCAGGCCGTGGACCTTGAGATCCATCTGGATAGCGGTGATGCCCTTATGGGTGCCGCCGACCTTGAAATCCATGTCGCCGAAAAAGTCCTCCAAGCCCTGAATATCCACCATCGTCATAAAGCGTCCTCCCGCGGAGAGTTCGCCTTCGGTGATCAACCCGCAGGAGATACCGGCCACCGGCGCCTTGAGCGGCACGCCGGCGTCCATCAGCGCCAGGGTGGATCCGCAGATGGCGCCCTGGGAGGTGGAGCCGTTGGATGAGACGACCTCGCTGACTAACCGCATGGTATATGGGAAATCCTCGACCGCCGGCAGTACCGGCACCAATGCCCGTTCCGCCAGCGCGCCGTGGCCGATTTCCCGCCGGCCGGGGCCGCGGGAGGGCCGGGTCTCGCCCACCGAATAGGAGGGGAAGTTGTAATGGTGCATATACCGCTTCTCGACCTCGTCATCCAGTCCGTCCAGCATCTGGGCGTCGCCGGAGGAGCCGAGGGTAACGGTGGTCAGCACCTGCGTCTGGCCGCGGGTGAATAACCCGGAGCCGTGGACCCGGGGCAGCAGCCCGACCTCCGACGCCAGCGGCCGGATATCGTCGATGCCGCGGCCGTCCACCCGCTTGCCGTCGTCCAACAGCCAGCGGCGGACCACATATTTCTGCAATTTATACAGGCACTCGTCGATTTTGCCGGCCTGTTCGGGATATTGTTCGTCTAACGCCTCATGGGTCTCAGCGTAGACCGGGCGCAGCCGCTCGTCCCGGATCCGCTTGTCGTCGGTGTCGAGAGCGAGCCGTACTTTCTCGATGGCAAAGGCCTTGACCGCCTCATACATGTCCGGATCGACTTCCTGGGACTCGAACGGGATCTTTTCCTTGCCGACCTCGGCAACGATGCTGTTGATGAAGGCGACCACCTGCCGGTTGACCTCGTGGCCGAACATGATGGCGTTGAACATGGTCTCGTCGTCGATCTCATTGGCGCCGGCTTCGATCATGGCGACCAGATCGGCGGTGGAGGCGACGGTGACGTGCATCTGGGAGCGTTTTTCCTGCTCATTGGTGGGGTTGATGACGAATTCGCCGTCCACCATCCCGACAATGACGCCGGAGACCGGGCCGTCCCAGGGGATTTCCGAGATGGCGATGGCGGCCGAGGCGCCGATCATGGCGGCGGATTCGGGCGGGCAGTCGAGGTCCATCGACATGACGGTGCAGACAAGGGATACGTCGTTGCGCATATCCTTCGGGAACAGCGGGCGGAACGGGCGGTCGATAACCCGGGAGGTCAGGATCGCCTTTTCGGACGGACGGGCCTCCCGGCGCATGAACGAACCGGGGATGTTGCCGACGGCATAGAGCTTTTCCTCATAGTCCACCGACAGCGGGAAGAAATCGACGCCGTCCCGGGGCTTGTCCGACATGGTGGCGGTGCAGAGGATGACCGTGTCGCCATAGCGGACCAGCACCGACCCGCCGGCCAGCTGCGCCAGCTTGCCGGTCTCAAGGGTCAGCTTGCGCCCGGCCAGCTCGGTTTCAAATACGCGATAGTTTTCAAACATTTTGGGGTACCTCCAGTTAAAAAATATTTATGTCAAACCGGAGATTGGCTTTTAGCAGTGAAACCATACGCGAATGTCTTCGAATATCGTTTCATCGCTAAACGTCCGATCGCCGGAAAAACAACAGTGGGGATGGTGTGTAGGGGAGGGTTTCCATACCCTCCTTTGGTGCTTGATTGTTAGCTAAAACATTTTCCCCCCACCGTAAGTGCTGTGCCACCATCCTGCATTTTGCAAATCTTGTATTCTTTTGTTTGTTGCTTCAAGCTGTTCGGGGGTTACTGCCGGGCGCGACAGAGCGGCTTTGGTTTGTTCGCGTTTTACTATTGCAAGGCGTAAATCCGATAAACGCTTGTTCCACAATTTCACTAAAACCTTCGCTTCTTTTTTCTCTTCCTTACCGGTTTCGGCGTTTTTCATGTGCTGTTTTAATTCATTGATCATCTTTATAATTATTTCGCATAGTACTTTTTCATCACTGCTGTTCATATAGATAATGTCATCTCTTTTAGCGGCTTCCGCTTTACAATAGTTGTTGCAATCATAACCATTTGAAAAATGGTAAGAGGAAGCGCAAACGCTACACATTCCCATAACGGCATCATAATCTTTACTTACAAGATAAAAATAATAACCGGTCTTTGTTAATTTGTTTGCTGCCGGATATTTCCAGTCGTTAAAATATCTCAATGAATGGTTACCTGACGCTCGTTTCATAAGAAGTTTAAGAGAAGGGTTATCGTCAAACAGTTCAATACGTTCTTTCTCTTTTTTTATTATTGGATGCACCCAGTTTGCACACGTTGCACAAGCTTTATCATCCAAATGATAAAGTCCATAAGCATTTTGTATAGAATTGGATAACATAATAATTCGCTCCATTTCAATTGTATTAATTACGGGCACATTTTGGCTAATCTACCACACGATGATACACACCCCTGCACACGATAGAGCGGTTTTGGGTGTTTTGGGGGTGAAAAAAAGTGAGGGGGGGATCATCTCAACCCCGGCGGCAAACCGTCTTGCCATTCACCTTCAATAACTCTGCCATCTGGATATTTCATAACACCATAACCATGCGGGGCATTGCCAACCCAACAACCGGAATATCTTTTTCCATCTAAAAAAGTGACATCCTCAACTGTGTCGGTATCAAGCATTTTATTATTTTCCCAATTTCCGGCATAAATAGTTTTTAACGTGCAGTCTTTCATCACCAAATAACCCTGCCTAACATCATCAACCCATGTTCCTTCGTAGATTATCCCGGTTTTTCCGGATATATAAATTCCTTTTCCGTCGATCGCGCCACTTGTCATTTCCCCCAAATACTCCGAACCTGTAGGCCAATGCATTTTTCCGATACCGTTGGGTTCCCAGTCAGAAACCGCCCCCTCGTAAATCGCTCCTCCTAAATGTGCAAAGAAAAATTTACCGTGTCCTGCGGGTTTGTCGTCTTTCCAGTCGCCTAAATACCAATTGCCTTTTTTTGATTGTTTTGATTTAACACCGTCGTTTGCTTGGGCGCCATATTCATATGTAGTTATATCTTTAACCTCATCGTCGCTATTCCAGTCATATCTTCCATGACCACAACGCTTGTTGTCTTTCCAACCGCCACTATAGGTGTTTCCGGTTTTAAATTTCATTTTCCCTTGACCGTTCGCTTTTCCGTCTTTAAATTCTCCTTCATAAATTTCGCCACCAGGAAAGTTCATTGTCCCTTTGCCATGGGGTTGTTTGTTTTCATCATACTCTCCCTCATAACTATTGCCGTTTGCCCATGTGAGCTTACCGACTTTGATTTGATTTTCCATAATAAAAACTCCTTTT
>WRDE01000136.1 GCA_009783605.1 Oscillospiraceae bacterium | reverse complement strand
GGGAGAGGTAGAGCGCTTCCTCCGCCGCCATGTCGTCCTCGCCGGCGACCGCGACAGCTTTGCCCCGGAAAAAGCTGCCGTCACAGGCGGCGCAATAGCTGACGCCGCGGCCGTTCAGCCGGCCCTCGCCCGGCACCTTCAGCCGTTTCCGGGAGGCGCCGGCGGCGATAATCAGCGCGTCGGCGGTATAGATATTATCGCCGCAGACGACGGTTTTCCGCCCGGATTCATCGACGGTGACCGCGGTGACGGCGGCGGTGATGAAGGGTATACCCCCTCCTTGTTCCAAGGCGGATTTTTCGGCGTGTTCCCGGAAGCGGGCGGCGAGGTCGAAGCCGCCGATGTCGGGGATGCCGAGATAGTTGTCGACATGGGCGGCGTTCAAAAGCTGGCCGCCGCTGTACAGATAGCGCTCGATCACGGCGGCCCGCAGGCCGGCATGGGCGGCGCAGACGGCGGCCGACAGCCCGGCCGGGCCGGAGCCGATGATTAAAAGTTCGTAGTGCACTTGCTCACTCCGTTCAAATTGAAAATTGATAATGGATAATTGAAAATTATTTCAGCGTTATCGGATAATAATATTCTTCGTAGCCGTTGGCGTACCAGATCGGGTTGTGGCTCCAGACTTTTTTGCGGAAATCGGCTATGTTTATCTTTTGGGATGCGAGCAGCGGTTCCAAAAGGGCGATATCCGCCAGATCCTTGTCCCTTGTCTGCCATTCGGCGTGTAGCAGCCGGACGTTGGTTTTCAGAATATACAGCAGCGGCACGCCTATAGTATACACCCTGGCGCCGTAAAATACCAGAGGTTCTTTGTCTAACCAATCGAAGGGGAAAAACACCGTGCCGTGCCGCCCCGCGTGATACCAGTGGGCGATGCCGCCGATGTTTTTGACGCAGTTGAACGCCGCGTGGACGCCGTCCTTATAAATTTGCAGCATCCAGAAGTTTTCAAGATAGTTGACGGTGTAGCCGAGGGCTTCATACCGGGTCTTTAAGGTGTCGATATGGTCGGTGAGGTTTTCGGTGAAACAATCCAGATCGCGGTGCTCCCGGGTAAATGCGCCGTGCAGAATATCCGCGGCGAAGCCGCCCCAGACATAGGATTTTAGTCCCAGTTCGGCGGAAACGGCATAGATATCCCGCAATATGGCGAGGAGCTTTTGGTTGTTGTCGTCCATTATTGTACCCTATATCTTATATGCCTTCACAATAAACGGCACCGCCTCCGGTATCGGCGGGAAGGCCAGCCATCCGGTGCACAGGACATATTTTTTACCGCCCGGCACGGCGGCGGTCACGCGGGTTCCGCACTCCCCTTTGACGCAGCCGCGGCACCGGCCCATCCCACTTAAAACGGCTTCGGGTATTGACGCAAGCAGCCGTTCGATCCTTTCCCGGGGTTTATACCGGAGCACTGCATACGGCATCAGGCCATGCTCAACATTTTGCAGGATCCGGACCTTGTTTTTGTAGTTATACTGGCAGGGCAGCGTACCGTGGTACCAGCCTCCCGCCGCTTCGCCGTAATTGGTGCCCGCCATGCGCATCGCTTCGTCCAATTGTTGCATAAAAACCTTGTGCGCGTCAGGGAGCAGGGTGAAGCTGTACAGATCCTTCAATGGCAGCCGTGCTTCGGCCCCGTGCGCGAACACCCGGTGGTTGAATTTCGTATAATCCAGCCCGAAGCTGACCCGGCAGATACGGGGCGCCGCAAACGCTTTTATCACCGGGATCACCGATGGCCGCCGGGGATAACGGATCGTTATGGCGGTTATGTCATGGGCTTCCGCGCCGATCCCGCCCATCTCGAATCCAAACGCCTCGAGACACGCAAATACCGCGCGCAGATGTTTTGATTGAAAAAATTTGCGTTGTTTATCCGGCTCATACACGTTTATTTTTTCGGACAGTTCAACCGAGCAGTTGCGAAAATAGGTCATATACGCGTTCATAAAGTCATTGAAAGAGATAACCAGCGCGTGGGATTCAAACGCTGAAAACCGCCCTGCCGCATATAAGAGCTTTTTGACGCAGCTGATGTGCTGTGACGTCTGCACCGTTAGCGTGCCGGTCTTTTTGTCGGCCGCGACGAGTCCAATCGTCTGCGGATTTTCGCGCAGATAGTCATATACCCCGGTCACGATTTTTTGCAGCTCCCGAAAGGAACCGCAAAATTCGCCGACCGGCAGGTCGTGCAGATATTCGTCTAAAACGGTAAACTGATCGGGTATCGTACCCTGATGATCGTTGTACGACTGTAAGGCGGCCGACAGCTGTTCCGGTGTTTTTGTTTCAAGCGTGTTAGCCATTGTTGCTTACCCCTCTAAACGCGACGGCATCTAACTGGAACAACAGTCCCTGCTCCCCGCCGTGATGGGCAAATTCCGTTTGGAGAGATTTCCGGGCCGGATAGCTGCCGCGGAACCGCTGCTGAAACACCTTTTCCATAACGGGGATATTCCACACATCCCGGAACAGCGCGTCGATTTTTACCACCGCTTCCAAGGTCAGGCCGATAGCGTCTAACCGCGCGGCCAGATGGTCCAGCGCGCCGTTGATCTGGCTCTCGACCGGCTGGCCGATATTGCCGACGCAAAAGCTGACAAAAACAAAGCCGCCCGCCTCGACCATGCCCGCATACGCGTTGCCCTCATTGATATCGTGCCGGATAATATTTGCCATAAGATGACCTCCTAATTGGTTATATTTTCAAGGGGAACCCATATTTCGCATATGTTTTCCTCTGCATAGCGCCCGGACCAGATAATCATATAATCCGCATGATCATGATTCCATTTCATGCGTTTGTATTGCTCCTGATGATCGGCAAGCCAGTCGTCAATATCCTTAAATTGCTGATCTATATCGGCATGACAATCTATTTCAAACAGCGCATAATAAGCGGGGGGAATGACTAACAATTCATAATGGGGCAGTATATTTTTATCTGTCACCGCAACGCCGGTGAAAATATCGATCCCCTCCGGCAAAAACAACCGCCTTTCAAAGCCTGCGCTGTCCACCATGTTGGTCAGCCTCGCGGCTTTTTCTTCCCGTTCATACTTTTCCCAGCGCGTTCCGATATCCGACCCCGCATGAAACCCGCCCAACAGAATCTCACTTTTTCGGGTGAATTTAATTGGTTGCATGATGGTATCTCCTTGTTTTCCTGTTGGCGCAGCTGCATCAAACGAAAATACACCAGTTTACGCCGAATTTATCTATCACGCCGAATAGACAAGAACTCCACGGGCATTCTCCCGGACCTGTAATCGGAGCGGTTAGTTGTATACAATCTTCTAATAGAACATCATACGCTTTCCGCACAAGCGCCTCCGTGCCTTCGCCGAAATGCAGACAAAACTGCATGATATTTCCCGTGTTAATGTCATTTTCCCGTGCTTCGCAAATGGCGAAAACCTGTCCGCAGATATCTAATTCCGCATGAGCAACGGTACCGTTTTCGTGCCGATGGTCGCATAACACTTTCGCATCGAAAGCATTTTGATAGAACGGAATAGCTTGGACACTGTTTTTGATGTACACCTGCATCATAGACCTATACATAGTGGTAACCTCCGATGATATATTTTTAGAATAATAAAACGCCACATTAACTCCTCACTCCGCACTCAAAACTCTCCGCAAAAACGCCCCCGTATATGACCCCTTCGCCTTAGCCACCTGCTCCGGCGTACCCTGTGCCACGATCTTGCCGCCGCGGTCGCCGCCTTCGGGGCCGAGATCCAGCACCCAGTCGGCGGTTTTAATCACGTCGAGATTGTGCTCGATGACGATGACGGTGTTGCCGCTGTCCACTAACTTCTGCAGAACCTGGATCAGCTGGTGCACGTCGGCGGTGTGCAGACCGGTGGTCGGCTCGTCTAAGATGTAGACGGTCTTGCCGGTGGAGCGCTTGGACAGCTCGGTGGCCAGCTTGACCCGCTGGGCCTCGCCGCCGGATAGGGTGGTGGCCGGCTGGCCGACCTTGATATAGCTCAGCCCCACGTCGTTCAGCGTCTGGAGCTTGCGGGCGATGCGGGGGATGCTCCCGAAGAAGGCCAGTCCCTCCTCCGCCGTCATCTCCAACACGTCGTGGATATTTTTGCCCTTGTACTTCACCTCCAGCGTCTCCCGGTTATACCGGTGGCCCTTGCAGACCTCGCAGGGGACGTAGATGTCCGGCAGGAAGTGCATCTCGATCTTGATGATGCCGTCCCCCTGACAGGCCTCGCAGCGGCCGCCTTTGACGTTGAAGGAGAACCGGCCGGGGCGAAGCCGCGCATTTTGGAATCCTGCGTCGAGGCGTACAGGTCCCGGATATCGTTGAATACGCCGGTATAGGTGGCGGGGTTGGAACGCGGCGTCCGGCCGATCGGCGCCTGATTGATGTCGATGACCTTGTCTAAGGCGTCCAATCCCTCCATCGACTGGTGCGCCCCGGCGCGGGAACGGGCGCCGTTGAGGTCGGCGGCCAGCTTTTTGTAGATGATCTCATTGATCAGCGAGGATTTGCCCGACCCCGACACGCCGGTGACGGCGGTAAACGCGCCGAGAGGGAACGAGACGGTGATGTTTTTGAGATTGTTCTCCGCCGCGCCGATGACGGTCAGCTTTTTGCCATTGCCGCGGCGGCGTTTCTGCGGGACCGGGATCTGACGGCGGCCGGAGAGGTATTGGCCGGTGGCCGACTGCTCGCAGCGGCAGATATCCTCCGGCGTGCCGCTGGCGACCACCTCGCCGCCGTGGACGCCGGCGCCGGGGCCGATATCCACAATCCAGTCGGCCGAACGCATCGTCTCCTCGTCGTGCTCCACCACAATCAGCGTGTTGCCGAGGTCCCGCAGCCGCTGCAGCGTGGCCAGCAGCCGGGCGTTGTCCCGCTGGTGCAGCCCGATGCTGGGCTCGTCCAGGATATACAGCACCCCCATCAGCGAGGAGCCAATCTGGGTGGCCAGCCGGATCCGCTGGCTCTCGCCGCCTGACAGGGTGCCGGAGGCGCGGGAGAGGTTGAGATATTCCAATCCGACGCTTTTGAGGAAGCCCAACCGCTCGTTGATCTCCTTGAGGATCCGGTCGCCGATGGCGTGTTCCCGGGGGGTCAGCCGCATATGGCCGATAAAATCCAGCGCGTCGGTGACCGATTTGCGGCAGAGGCCGGAGATGTTGATATCGCCGACCGTCACCGCGAGACTCTCGGGCTTCAGCCGCTGGCCGCGGCAGTCGGGGCAGGGGACATGGCTCATGTAGGCCTCTAATTCCTCCCGCATCCAGTTGCTGCTTGTCTCCCGGTGGCGGCGCTGGAGGTTATTGCAGATCCCCTCGAAATCGGTGCGGTAGGAGCCGGCGCCGTATTCCTTGATACGGGTCATCTGGATCCTTTCGCCTTTGGTGCCGTACATCAGCAGGTTGACGACCTTCGGCGGCAGCTCCCGGAACGGCGTGTCCAACGAAAAGCCGTAATGGGCGGCCAGCCCCTCATAATACATCTGGGCGATGGTGCCGCCCTCGGCGTATCCCCAGCCGGAGGCCCGGATCGCCCCCTCCCGCAGCGACAGCGACCGGTCGGCCACCACTAAGTCGGGGTCGATCGACATGAAAACCCCCAGCCCGGTGCATTTCGGGCAGGCGCCGAAGGGGTTGTTGAAGCTGAACATCCGCGGCTCTAATGCGTCGATGCTGATCCCGTGTTCGGGGCAGGCGTAATTCTGGGAAAAAACCAACTCCTCGTCGGCGCTCTGTTCATCCCGGGCGGGGATATTCACCGACAGCAGCCCGCCGGACAGGCCGGACGCCGTCTCCATCGAATCGGCCAGCCGGCCGCGCATATCCGGCACCACCACAAGCCGGTCGACCACGATCTCAATGGTGTGTTTTTTGTTCTTATCGAGAGAAATGGCCTCTGACAGGTCATATATGATGCCGTCCACCCGCACCCGGACATACCCGGATTTTCGGGCGGCTTCGAATTCCTTCTGATGCTCCCCCTTCTTGCCCCGGACGATCGGCGCCATGATCTGGATCCGGGTATCCGCCGGCAGCGCCATCACCTGGTCCACGATCTGGTCCACCGTCTGCTGTT
>WRDE01000135.1 GCA_009783605.1 Oscillospiraceae bacterium | reverse complement strand
AATTGGCTTGATGATTGCCCATTGCTTATCGGTTAAATCCGTTGTGTATCCCATATCTTCACCTCTTTATGCCTTATGATAGCATATATTGGTGAAATAGTCAATTTACTGAATACAGATTCTTATTACGGTATTCAGTATAACTACTTCAACGGCGGCGCGGCGCCGACCATCAACGGCGTCTACGGCTCGCCGGTCAAGCTCGGCGTCGAGATCGACGCCATCGCCGACATCGGCCGGATCGAAAACCTGCATTTCTCGCCGGAATACTGGATCGGCTCGAATCTGAACGCGACGGCGCTGACGCAGGCAAACAAAAACTGTATCCGCGACTACATATACGATAACGGCGTCGGCCTGTCGATGCGCCGCAACGACTGGTCCTTCTCCTGCTACCTCGACATCGAGGGCTACAACATCGGCTTCCGGGCGGCCCAAACCCTCTCCACTGGCGACAGCGCCGTTCCCAACGGCCACAACTACGGTTTCAAATTCACCGGCTGTAAAACCGGTATCCAGCTCGACCGGTCGGATCATGTCGGTATCATGTTCTCGGATATCGTGATCGACGACTGCGAAAAGGGCATCGTGATCCCGAACACCAACAGCGGGTTTATCCAGTTCAGCAACGCCGACATCAAGGCGAAACGCAACGCCATCGAACAGCATTCCGGTACGCTGATGCTCAACAGCAGCATCATCCGGGAAGGGTATGTCTTGATCAACGGCGGGACCTTCAACGCGCTGGGCAACATCTTCCAGAACAAAACCCCGCAGATCACCTACGGGTACACCTCCCGGGGCATTCTGACCGACAACGAATTCACGAATACGTATACGATAAGCGACAGCTCGATCAATAAACATACGGTTGTCAACACACCCGGCAACGATTATGCCTATGCCAAGATCAAACCGCCGGTCTTTCCGAACGAGACTGCGGCGCCGCTGCCCAAGGGGCCGGCCCGCAACGCCGTGTATGTCGTCGATACCACGACGAATATTCCGGTGCTGTTCCCCGGCAACGACAACAGCCTGTCCTATACCACCACCACCAGCACACCCGACGCGACATCCCGCATCCAGGCCAAATTAGATGAGGCCGCGACCGCGGGCGGCGGTATCGTCTTCCTGCCCCCCGGCAAATACCGGGTCGCCGGGTCGCTGACCATCCCCTCCGGCGTTGAGCTGCGGGGCGCGGGCGGCGAGATCGCCACGGTGCCCCACGGCGTGGGCAGCATACTCGAAATATACGGGGGCAAGAACAATCCCGGCGGCGACCCGGCCATCATCATGGAATCGGGCAGCGGCATGCGCGGGGTGGTCATCAACTACCCCGAACAGCTGATCTCGAATATATCGGCCGGCAAGCTCACGACCTTTGCCTATCCCTATACCATCCAGGGCCGCGGCGACAACATCTATGTGATCAACGTCGGCCTGCGGGCGGTGCTGAACGGGATGGACTTCGACACCTACCGCTGCGACAATCTCTACGTCGACTTCGTGACCGGCCATGTGTTTGACCAGGCGCTGAAATACGGCAACAACGCCGAGGGAGCCATCATCAAGAACGTGATGGCCAACGTCATCGTCTACGGCTGCGGCGACGAGAGCAAATACGGCACCTGGGCCAACGGCGACCGCAGCAAGGTCTCCGGCGGCGGCAACCAGCACACTTATACCTATTCCTATGAGAATCTGGATTTCATGGAGATCGGCGACTGCAAAAACACCTATATGTTCAACAATTTCCATTACGGCTCCAAGATCGGCATCCATTATATCAATCAGGGGAACGGCGGCCCCCAGAACATCAACAACATGGGCCTCGGCATCGACGGCGCGCGGCAGTCGGTTATGTTCGACAGCGGGTTGACCGGCACCTACAACTTCATCAACTCCCAGACCGTCTCGACCAACGGCGGCACCTATAACGACGCCACCTATATGATCGGCAAGGCCAACAGCAGTTTCACCGCCAATATTTACGGCTCCGACTATTGGGGCCAGCCCTATACCGCCTTCAACCTCGAGGCGAATTCAGGTATCATCAACCTGTATTGCGCCAACGTGGCCGAAGCCGGCTCGGCGTTCATCAATCTGGCGGGCGGCCAGCTGAATTTCCTCAACTCGAATATGCGCGGCAACACCACCGACCGCCGGAGCAGCAACGGCAGCGCGCCGTACATCAAGCAGATATCCAGTTTGATGAACTATACAAATTCCGGTACCAAGATCGGCCCGACCAGCTACGGCCCCGAAGAGGGCGGCGCGAAGTATACTTTTCAGGACAAAACTGCTTGGACAGGTGTGCGGACATGGGCCAGCCAGACTTTCAGCGGAAATAAAGACGACGTCCTCATCGAAAATGACGACGCATGGTCCGGCGGCTGGCAGGATACGACGGTGCGCAGCGGTCAGTTGACCAGCACCTTCCCGCTGGTTCTCCAGATTGATATGGGCGCGGCCAAGACCTTTGACGTCATCCAAATCGAATGGGGCGGCGGCGGCGGCAGCGACTATCCGCGGGCCAATTTCCAGATCTGGCAATCCAACACGGCGGCGCCCACCGGATGGGGGACCACCGCGAATACCACCAACTTTGCGCAAATCGCCAGTATTACTTCAGCGGCCGCCGGCACCAGCACTTATGAAATAGCGTCGATAACCGCGCGTTACCTCATGCTGCGGATTTCGGCCAATCCGAACCAGGGCGCCCATTGGGCGGTCAAAAACGTCAGAATCGGCACCAAAAATCCCAGCCCGATCCTCAGCAGGACCGGCTGGACAGCGCAGGCGAAGGGTTCGGCAGACAGCACCAACGCCGGCATGGCCATAAACGGCGTTCTTGGCAATAGCAACAACGAATGGAAAATGGGATGGCAAAATGCCAGCGGTACCGCCCTTCCGCAATGGTGGATGGTGGACACCGGATCCGCCGCGAAAAACTACAACACAGTCCTCCTCGTCCACGGCGGCGGCGGCAACGACTGGCCGGAAGGCGGCCAGATTTGCACCGGCACCGCGGCGGCTTGCTGGAGCACCACCACCACCGCCGGAGTAACCGGTACCAACTGGACGGTACGTGGTCCGAATAATATCGGCAGTTCCACCAAGATAGACATCGGGGCCCAGACCGCACGGTATGTGATGATCCGGCGGCCCGTCGGTTCCGCCGACCGCGGCGCGTACTGGGCGATTCAGGACTTCCAGCTCGCCAATTTCGTGGATATCGCCCAGCCGACGGCCAATCAGAACGCGCTCCGGCAGGCGAGTTATCTCGGATACCGGATCGTCATCGAGCCGGACAGCTCGTGGACGAGAGCATCGGGCACGGGCAACACCATTAACTTCAGAGTTATTATTGACCCCGATTTCACGGGCACACCGGTGGTATCCTATAGAGCGGCTGGCGGCGCTACTGTCGGCACCACGATCACGCCGACCGCCGGCGTGTATTCGACCAACAACCTCACCGCCGACCGGATTATAGAAGTTACCGGCATCACCAAAAAAACCGAACAGACCATCGCGTTCCCGGACAATAACGCGCCGCGCAATATCCTTACCAACGATACCTCCGGGCCGTATCCGGTGACGACTACCGGGGCCGGCTCCGGCGCGATTACCTACAGCAGCGCCAACCCGCTGATCGCGACGGTGAATGCAACCACCGGCGAGGTGACCCCTCTGAATATCGGCACCACCACCATCACCGCCAGAAAAGCGGAGGACGCAACCTATGCCAGCGCGACCGCGTCCTATGTATTGACCGTTTCCTCCCCGGAGAGCGCGGCAGCCCAGACGCCGCCGATCGTGTATGCCCGCGGGTTTGAACCGGGCATCGAGGTCCGCGACGCCGCGAGCACGACGGTCACCGGCCGCGTACAGAAGGATCCGGTCGAGGGCAAGTTCGCCTATTTCATTCAGGATCACGCCTGCCCGAGCAGCGAGGGGTATGAGATCGACGTCCGGGCCGCCTGGGGCGTGGATGTCAGCGAAGCCAACTATCTGGCGTTCGATATTATGGCTACCAACACGGCGATTCTCGCCGATATCAACGGTTTTTACCCGCGGATCTGCAACGGCGACTCGACTTGGGGCAAATTCACCCAGTATAACGGCGGTTCGGCCCTCTCGAACATCAATACCCTCGGGGCCAACACCTGGAAAACCATCTCGATCCCGATTGACGCGAGTGCCAATATTGCGTCTACCGAACAGGGCGGCGTCGACAAGACCGATGTCACGGCGGTCCGGCTGCGGCTGACCCGCAGCGTGAAGACCAAGCTCCCCGTCACCGGCAACGGCACGCTGTTTATCCGGAACGTCCGGTTCCAGGCCGCCCCGAGCACCCCGGCGCCCAATTATACCCCGACGGTGCCGATGGGACCCACCGACAGCACCTTCAACAGCCGCGGCGCGGGCGTAGCGGCCACCGCCCCGGACAGATATCCGTCCTATAAGATGAACCTGAACAGCAGCAATACGATCGTGCACATCAACTACACCAACGAGAACAATCTGCAGGATCTGAGCGAATACACCAACAAGTTCTTCGTGTTCGAGATGTATGTGACCGATGCGAGCCTGCTGGATCTCAATCCAAACGGCAACAACTGGTTCATCATGGTCGGCGAAAAAGACAAATGGAACAACTCCCGGGCACGTCTCAACCTCAACGTCGCCGAGATAAGAAAAGCCAAACCCAAGACCTGGGTCACCGTCAGCGCCCAGCTGACTAAGAACAACACCGGCGGCAAGACCTTCTCTGAGGGCGATGAGGGCGGCGTACCCTATACCGACGCGATGTTCGGATTCGATGAGATCCGCAGGATGGGCCTGCAGCTCGACTGGAACGGGCCCACGACCGGCGATATCTACATCCGCGAACCGCGGTTCCAGGATAACCCCTTCTCCCCCGGCAGCGAGGCCCCGACGGCCAGCAATCCGATCATCACCAGTAACTATACCGCCGACCCGTCGGCGCATGTCTGGCTCGATCATGACGGCGGCGAGCGGCTGTGGCTGTATCCGTCGACCGATATATTCCCCGCGCGCGGCTGTAACATGATGGACCAGTACCACGTCTATTCCACCGACAACATGCTGGACTGGATCGACCACGGCGAGATCATCCGCCGCGACGACATCCCGACGACATTCGGCGCGCATCACTCCGACGCCTACTTCATGTGGGCGCCCGACGCGGCCTATAACGCCAACGCCACCGGGACGAAAAAGGGACCGTTCTTCTACTACTTCCCGCATTCCACCGGCATGGACGGCGGCGGCGCCACCGGCTGGGGCGAAAACTGGTATATCTTCGTCGCCAACAGCGACAGCCCCTATGAAAACTTCAAAACCAACGGGTTCACAAACTCCAGCACCGCCTTTGTGAGATTGACCGACAGCGCGGGCAACTTAGTCAAGAGCGGCACCAATATGGACATCATCGATCCCTGCGTGTTCGCGGACGACGACGGCACATATTATATGATCACCGGCGGCGGCGGCCAATGCCGTATCGCGCGGTTGAAGCCCAGCATGACCCAGCTTGATGAGCCCTGGACGATCCTGAACCAGCGGTACAACAGCGGTCTCACCGCCAGTTATAATAAACTGCCCAACTACCATGAAGGGCCGTGGCTGTTCTATCGCTACAACGATTCCGGCGTGAAGATCTATTATTTGGCGTACCCCGGCAATCCCACCGGCGCGCCGGGCGGCGACGATATGCTCTATTGCACCGCCAGCAGTCCCTACGGCCCGTGGACGCCGCGCGGCTCGATCCTCGGCCAGGTCAATACCGGCGACACCTCCCACGGCTCGATCCAGCAGTTCAAGGGTAAATGGTATATCTTCTATCACAACGCGGTACTTTCGGGCGGCGACGGCGCGTTGCGCTCGGTCTGCGTCGAAGAAATCGTCTTCAACCCTGACGGGACGATCCAGTTTGCCCCGCAAACCGACACCAGCGTCCCGGCCGTGGCCCCGCCGGTCAAAAAGTCGGATCTCGACAAGGAATTCGGCAAGGATGAGTATAAGATCGAGAAGAAATTCCGGGATATCAAGCCCCCGGATCCCGATGATT
>WRDE01000134.1 GCA_009783605.1 Oscillospiraceae bacterium | reverse complement strand
GTTTGTCAAGTGGTTTCTTAAAAAATGGATAAAAATGCAAGCGGGAGCGGATACCCTCCGCCCCGCGCCATACAATCAAATCGTCCCGTCCTCGTCCGCGTCCCTGCTCCGCTGACGCCGCTCAAACCGTTCCATCTCCCGCCGGGAGTATTGCTTGGGGATCATGCCGGTTTCCTTTTCCTCTTTGGGCAGCTCCTGCCGTCCCATATCCTTGAAAACCGGCTGGTCTTCCTCCGGCATTTCGGCAGCCCTTTCCACCGGTAACCCGACCGCTTTCCGCTTCTCGGTATCCTGTTCCGGACGGTCTTTATAATAGGGATCAATCATATACCGCTGGACCAGCGGGAAGACGGCGAACTGGGTCAAAAAGGCCCGGAAGGAGGGGTAGATAAGCAGCCAGACCGCCAGCAACAGCAGCATCGACGGGATATCGCCGACCATGACGGCGACAAAGGCCATGATCCAAAAAGGGATGACGATCACGGCGATCAACAGGTTGCGCAACACCCCGACAAAGGCGAAAATCAAGGCGTTTTTATACAGCTGCTTGTAGGTCAGATTGAAGGTGACGATCAGCAGCGGGATATAAAACTGCATGAAGATGAAGACAATCAGCAAAAAGAGGGTGAGCACCATCAAAATGGCGCTTTCGGCATACGCCAGCACATCATAGATCAGCAGCGCCGTCACCAACAGATTAAAAATACCGGTAAAAAGCGCCTGTTTCCAATTCTTTTTGATGGCGCCGAAGAAATCGGCCGGGACAAACGCGTGTTTTTCCCGCACATAGTTGCGGGTGATATACGCCAGCCCGACATCGCCGAGACCGGCGGTCAGCACCGGCAGCGTTACCAGCGCATACAGCAGATTACAGGTGATCAGCTTGAAAAATTTACGGAAATACAACTCAAAAAAGCGAAAAAAGGCGTGCTTTTCGGGCACACCTTTATTAATTCCCGGTCCCGGCCGGGAATAATTGAATAAACCGATCCGTTGAAACATCCCCATGAGTGAGTATACATCCTTTTTATAGAAAAGTCGGTAGCAGCATTTTCAACAGCACCTCAACCACACCGGATAAGAAGATCAGCCCGGCGCTGACGGTGAAACGGGCGAGATACAGCCGAAAGGCCGGCCACAGGCCGCCCTGTTCGGCCGAACCCGGCAACAGCTGGCCTCCCAGCGCCAACGACATCCGCAGCGTCTCGGCCGAAGCCATCAGCAGCGCGAAAGCGGCAATCAACGCAGGCGGCAAT
This sequence comes from Oscillospiraceae bacterium, assembly GCA_009783605.1. Taxonomy (GTDB): domain Bacteria; phylum Bacillota; class Clostridia; order Oscillospirales; family Acutalibacteraceae; genus WRDE01. The sequence goes on along the minus strand of WRDE01000134.1, from coordinate 4,847 downwards.
ACCGCCAGCGCCGTGTGGGCGATACCGTGCCTGCCGCCCGCGGCGTAGAAATACGATTCGGACAGCCCCAGCCCCATACCGTAGAAAAACGGGACCGCCACCGCCGCCGGCGCGCCGCAGACCGACAGGCCGGTCAGGAACAGGATCAACAGCAGTATCAGCGGAGAGAAGCAGGCGCTTATCAACATCCGAACAATACCTGCCCCGGCGGCCGCCGGTTTTGGCGACAGCATCGCCCGCAGGCTGTCGGTCAGCGAGGGATAGACGGTCAGGAATAACAGCATTCCCGCCAGCGCGCCGCCGAGAAAGAGCGCCAAAAAGGTCATCAGCCGCCGGTTCCGCGCCGTAAAGCTCCATGCCGCCTGCCGGAAACCGGCGGCAATCCGGCGGTGCTCGCCGGTCCGTCCGGACCCCGGAGACGACTGTCTGCTGCGCATTTTCTCCCCCCTCAACTTATATGGGATAGGTTTTTATATCACCATATGCGGAGGAAAAGAAAAATAGTACATGGTTATCTTTTTGGTCTGCGCTCAAGCGCGGCTGCGCACCACAAACGCCCGGCAGTCTATCTATGGCGTGTTGATTTTCGCCTGGCGTTTGTGCGGGGTCTGCGCTCAAGCGCGGCGGCGCACCACAAACGCCCAGCAGTCTATCTATGGCGTGTTGATTTTCGCCTGGCGTTTGTGCGGTTAGATCTGACGCCGAGTACGCCGCCGGTCATCGAAGCGGCCAGCATCACCGCCAGCTTCAACGGGGCGGCGGAGGCGGAAAAATTGGTCAGCATCTGAAACCCGCCGGCCAGCAGCAGCAGGGTAAATAACAAAACCCCGCAGAGCAGCCCCATCAGCCAGCCCCGCTCCCCCATCAACCGCGCCGATATCAGCCCGCCGGTCAGTGAAGCGATACCGGCCGCGGTCAGCGCCATCGGCAGATTGGCGGCAGCCGGCAGATCCTTTACCGTCATCAGCGCCGCCATCAATAGCAATACCAGCCCGCAGACAACCGCGCCGGCAATACCGCCGATCAACAGCGGTCTGATCATCTTCTGCAGCAATACAGTCTCATCGTTTCGCCCTCTCATATCCCCATACCCCCGCTTTTTATTCATAATCAAAGATATTCAGCGGAGAGACAGGATATGCGGAGCAGGTTATAAGTTATCAAGAAAAAGGGTCTGCATCCCGGCGCGGCTGCGCACCACAAACGCCCGGAAATTATTCAATAGCTACTATCCGCAACAATCAGGCGTTTGTGCGGTTAGATATCATCGTCGTCGTCGTCATCCACACCCTTATCATCGTGCACCGTATCATTGGATTGGATCGCCCATTTTTTGAGCATCAGCTTGGTCCGGTCGGCGCCGGTCTCGATAACCAACTCCTCCTCGGTTATCCTCAGCACCCGGCCGACGATACCGCCGATGGTGACGATTTGGTCGCCGACCCGGATGCTTTCGCGCATCTCCCGCTCTTTCTTCTGCTGCTTGCGCTGGGGACGGATCATCATGAAATATATCGCCACGATCATCAGCCCCAGCATACCAAACATCATCAGCTGGCCGCCGCCGGCATCCTCACCCTCTCCGGCGGGGCCCGCCATAGCTAAAATTGAATTCCAGGAAAACATAAATGAAACCTCCTATTTTTTTAACATGTACAGAGGATTATACCTGCCTTTTGTGAAAATGGCAAGTACCGGACTAAAAAGGTTTACGGTTTTTTCATAAATACAGGGGGTCACTTGAAAATATAATGCTTTTTCACCGGCCGGGTGACCCTCCAGATGCAGGACAGCCCCCGGGGAAACACCACATAATCGCCGGCGCCGAAGGAGACGCTGCCCGCGTTTCCGTAGGAAACGCTTACTTCTCCTGCCAGCAGCAGGCAGTGTTCTTCACTGTCATAATACCAGTCGAATTCCGACACGCCGCATTCCCAGACCGGCTTGCCGCTCATCTCGGCGGTTTCGGCTTCATCCGGCTTTTTCACAAGGATATTTGCGTTTTTCGCCTCTTTCTGGCACCGGGTCAGCGAATCCCGGCTCCGGTGGTGGGACATACACGCGGCGCAGTCGCCGTTGCGTACACATGTGGTTTTGGGACAGCAGGTGGGGTTGGGCATGATGGGATCCTCCTGAATTATAATTTGACAGTATATTCTGCGTTTTCAATATGACTGAGGAATAAGAAAACCTGATACAAACATTATAACAGAGCGCATCGTATAAATCAAATACATTCCGCGCCGCGGCGCGGAATGTATTTTTGTTCTGCGTTTTTAAGCATGGACATGGGATATTTGAAAATGTAAAAGGGAAGAAAGTCCTATCGGTTAATTATTTAGTACATAAAAGTATAATTGACCTTGAACATGAAAAACTCCTCCTTCCAAGGGCACAAAAATCAAACCTCGTCCAGCACAAAATAATATATCCCGGGATCACCGCGGTCACAGTATTCGCCCGACTTTAATTGAATCCCGATTTTATATACAACAATGACCTCGCCGGAAGTGTTTCGGGACAAGTATTTATCCTCGACATCCAAAGATACAAATTCATCTCCGTGCTCGGCACGTGTGAAGTCCGCCAGTTTTTGCAGATACAGATCATCCTGCTTGAATTTTTCCGCGTATTTAGCCGGATCGATATCGGCGCAGATTGGCGCATAATAAACAAAACTTGAAAAGGTTCCATCTTTTTCCAACGTAATAGATATAAAATCACTGGTGAGCATATCGCCTAAATAACGGTAATAATAAATATAATAACTACCAGAGTCATTATACATTAAAGATTTTAACCGGTATGCGTCCGCATCCTTCACATATTCTTCCATGATCCAACGTGCCGTCTGTTCGGCGGCTTTTTCGTCTATCTTTTCCCCGATATCCGCAGGGTTATAAGGGATAGACATGGACATGACTTCTCCGGTTTGGTCAAAAAAACTGAAAGTGTTATCCGTATCCGTGAGATATTCGTTAATAACGACCCAAGGGAAGAGCGGATGCTCCCAGCTGCGACCATATTTCATACTATATGTTTTTTCGAAAACAGTAACGCTGCGCTCTGGTTCAGCGCTTTCATTGGCGAACTTGGATATGGAGTGATTGAATTCAAATTTTTGCGCCTCCACTCCTTTGGTCTCATCAGGCTTCGTTTCTTCCGGATAGCTTTCTTCCAACGGGGCCTCTTGCTCGGCGGCTGCCCTCGAAAAGTTGCACGACCCTAAAAGCGCGATAACGAAAACGAGTAGAATAATGTAAAAAAACTTTTTGGTGAACATGACGTAATTCCTCCTGATAATAATGTTATTTGGTATATATGTATCGGCGGTGCGGACTCACCAGAGAAGTTTTTGATAATTAATATCCCCGCCGGCCCAACAATAATTACCTAATCCGGTGTCGTTATATATGGCTTCGTGTGCAACTCTTGCTGCATTCAATGCTTCTTTAACTGTCTTTTTTTGACTTAAATTTGTGAAAAACGGTTCAACCCAGATTTGATCAGCTATCTTTATCCCTGTAGACCACCCCACAACGGTTTTCGCCCCGCTCCGCCATGCAGAGTCAACCATATTAATTTGATTTGGATCAGCCGGTTGCTGTCCGCATCGGCAGGCAAAATACACAATCAATTCATTTTTAGTTAAATCATATTTATTAAGCATCTGTAAACCCGTGTTGGTATGCCAAATGGTAGGTGACGATGGGTTCAGGGTTAAATGAGTATATTCCCCGTGAGAATCGAAAAAAGTTAAAAAATTCGATTTCATTGAGTTTATAACAGTGGTCGAATTAGTCACGCTTGTATATGCGGTAGTCGACGAACCGCCGAGTGCGGCACATGCGTTTCGGGTAACCGTCGTATTGCCATCTGTAAAACCGCATAAGAAATATAAACGTGAATCTCCCTTCGCAACCTCCTCCAGCACAAATTTATGATATAAATTATTCTTCCACTGGACAAGGTTACTGCCGTCGACACCGTCATAGGAGCCGGTGTTGGAAAAGGTCTTTCCGGTCTTATAATTGACAAACCGGTATGACCCGTCGCTCTGGGCGTTGATGTACCATCTTTGGCAGCCCCAACTGTTCCAGGGATACGTTTCGATGGGATTGCCGTCGTCGACAGTATCGGGGAGCACCGAGAGACAGGCGCCGTTAAAGCTGGAAACGATCCGGTAGGTGCCGGTTCCGTCATTATTCGCGTAGATATACCATTTCTGCGACCCTGCGCCTTTGAATAACCGCTGGGTCATAGTATAGCGCGTCGGGCTGCCGCCGATAGAACTGCCCGGTTCGAGATAAAAAGGCGAGATGGGTTTGTGGCTGGAACCCTCATAAACAATCCGGATGTAATACTCCTTGCCGCTGACAAGGGTTTGGGCGGCGCTGACCGAGTTTGTGCCGAAAACCGCGGTGATGCTGATGAGCAGGGAAAAGGCGATGAGCAGGGAGATTGCTTTTTTACAATATGTTTTCATGAATGGCGACCATCCTTTCTATTACTATATTTTATTGGCTGCTGAAATATTTTCCTAAATATTCCAGAGAGATCTATTCACAGTATATGCTTCTGTTTTTGCTTTGTCAAGAGATATTTCACCATTATTTGGTATATTCAATTGAAAAATTCCTCTTGACAAACACTAAAAAATATGATATCGTATATGTAAAGCTGAACGCCTTTACATATACGATATTTTTATGGGAAGGATGATTGCCGGTGGCCAAGAATATGGAAATTCCGCTGCTGTTTGATTTTTACGGCGAGATCCTGACCGACAAGCAGCGGGATGTGGTGTCGCTGTATTATGAGGAGGACCTCTCGCTGGCCGAGATCGC
>WRDE01000133.1 GCA_009783605.1 Oscillospiraceae bacterium | reverse complement strand
TCGTCCTCTATGAGATGAAACCGGACAAGCGGTCGCCGGCCCACCAGCTGCCGGGCTTCGCCGAATTGGTCTGCTCCAATTCACTGAAAGCCGCCCGCACCGATTCCGCCGCCGGGCTGCTGAAAGCCGAGATGCGGATATTGGGTTCGCTGTGTCTGCAAGTCGCCGATACCTGCGCGGTGCCGGCCGGCGGCGCGCTGGCGGTGGACAGGCTGTTGTTTTCGGAGCGGATGACCGCGGCGATTGCCGCCCATCCGCTGATAGAGGTAGTCCGTCGGGAGGCGGAAACCGTCCCGGCCGGCCCGGCCATTATCGCCGCGGGACCGTTGACCAGCGATTCGCTGGCGGCGGATATCCGCCGTCTCTGCGGCGGCGCGCTCAGTTTCTTCGACGCCGCCGCCCCCATCGTGGCCGCCGAAAGCGTGGACAGCGAACACGCCTTTTTCTCCTCCCGCTACGACGATGGTCCGGGCGACTATCTCAACTGCCCGCTGAACAAAGCCGAATACGAGGCCTTCCACGCGGCGCTGATAGCAGCCGAAACCGCGCCGCTGGCGGCATTTGATAAACAGCAGATCTATGAGGGGTGTATGCCGATCGAGGTGCTGGCCAAACGCGGCGCCGACGCCATCCGGTTTGGCCCGATGAAGCCGGTGGGGCTGCGGGATCCGCGAACCGGCCACCGCCCCTGGGCCAACCTCCAGCTGCGGCGGGAAAACGCCGCCGGGTCGCTGTATAACTTAGTCGGTTTCCAGACCAACCTGAAATTTCCCGAACAAAAACGCGTTTTCGGCCTGATCCCGGCGCTGAAAAACGCCGAATACATGCGCCACGGCGTCATGCACCGCAACACCTTTATAGATTCGCCGAGACTGCTCACTCCCGGCTACCGGTTTCGGAAACAATCAGGAGCAATAAATCAAAAAGCAACCGATAACTGTCAACTGTCAAACACAGACCGTACGCGGTCTGTCGTCAACTGTCAACTGTTTTTCGCCGGGCAGATCACCGGCGTGGAGGGGTATATGGAATCCGCCGCGTCCGGCATCCTGGCCGGGATCAATATGGTGCGGGCGGTGCAGGGGAAGCCGGAGCTGATTCTGCCGAAAACCACCATGATGGGGGCGCTGGCAGGGTATATCAGCGGAAGCGATGCTTCCGCTCGTGACCCGACCGTAACCGATTTCCAGCCGATGGGCGCCAATTTCGGGATACTCCCGCCGATTGAGCCGTGGATCCGCGACAAAAAATCCCGGTACGCGGCGCTGGCCGAGCGGGGGCTTATGGAAATGCATAATGCACAATGCATAATTCATAATGAAATGAACAATAAATAACAGCGTAGAATACCAAAGTAACATTTAATTTGCAATTTGCCATTTACAATTTGCAATTTCAAAAAAAAGGGGGACAAACCAATGAGAATCGCTGTAGACGTTTTCGGTGGGGACCATGCGCCGGATGAGATACTGAAAGGGGCGGGGATGGCGGCGGCGGAATATGGCCACGACGTCCTGCTGTTCGGCGACGAGCAGAAAATCGCCGCATCCGCTCTTCGGACGGGGGTTTCGTTAGGCGGGATGGAGATCGTGCATACCACCGACGCCATCGCAATGGAGGAGGAACCGAAAACCATCCTCAAGGCCCATAAGGACAGCTCGATGGGGCTGGCGCTGCGCGCATTACCCGAGGGACGCGCCGATGCCTGTGTCTCGGCCGGTTCCACCGGCGCGCTGATCATGGGGGCGACCTTTTTCGTCAAGCGGATCAAAGGCGTCTCCCGGGTGGCGCTGGCGCCGACGCTGCCGACCGACACCGGCTTCTGCCTGCTCTGCGACTCCGGCGCCAACGTGGAATGCCGTCCGGAAATGCTGCTCCAGTTCGCCCGGATGGCCACAGTCTATATGTCCTGCGTGATGGGGCGGCAAAACCCCACCGTCGGATTGGTCAACATCGGGACCGAGGAATGCAAGGGCGGCGAGCTGCAGCATGACACGTTTGAATTACTAAAAAACAGCGGCATCCCCTTCGTCGGCAACATCGAGGCGCGGCAGATCCCCTTCGGCGTCAGTGACGTGGTACTGGCTGACGGGTTCACCGGCAATATTGTGCTGAAAATGATGGAGGGTACCGCCGATATCATCATGAAAAACATCAAAGCCATCTTCTACACCAACTGGCGTACCAAAATCGCCGGGAAACTGATCACACCGTATATGGCCGATTTCAAAAAAAAGATGAACACCGAGGAATACGGCGGCGCGCCGATCCTCGGGGTCGCCCATCCGGTCATCAAAGCCCACGGCAACTCCAAAGCGACGGCCTTCAAAAACGCCATCCGGGTAGCCGCCGATTTCGCCGCCAGCGGCGCGGTCGGCCAGATGGAGACGGCACTTTCTGAGAACTGAGAACTCAGATTTTCGTTGGGAGCGCCGCCCGGCGCTCCTGCGATCGCAAGTCGTGTTGTTTGTTTTCTGATTTTCATTCGCAAACCAAATTCTGAACTCTGAGTTCTGAACTCTGAGTTCTCTAACAGGGAGAACCCATGTATCTAAAATGCCAGGACACCCACATCTCTTCCCATCCGCTGATCACCGAACTGATGCGTAAGCTGGAATATTTCGATCCGCCGCTGCTGGACCGGGCGAAGGCGGCGGCGGTCCGGGATTTTGACGGGGAGGAACATTACATACGCGTTACGCTGCCTCATATAGAAGACGCCGAAACCGAACTGTGGGCGGCGGTATACACTGAGGAATGCGTGGTATATTTCGGGCATAGCCATATGCATTTTTCCGGCGAGGAATGGGTGATGGAGGCGGCGTCCTTCATCATCGACGTGCTCGGCGGCTGCTATGAGATCCATACCGTATTCCGGGGTAACCGGCTGCACAAAGTCATGACCTTCTTAGTGGACCAAAACGGCAACCGGGAATTTTTGTTCAGCATGTTGTTTCTGAACCTCCGCTTTTTCTGGAAACGCCGGGTGGAGGTTGAGCATATATCTTATTTTAGATATTAGATATCAGGTAACCGCTGATTTAATCGATTTTCGTAGGGGCAGGCCTTGTGTCTGCCCAATTGACCCGCATGATATCTATGTTTCCGGGCAGACACAAGGCCTGCCCCTACGGTTTCATCATTTAATCAGTGTTCGCCTAAGCTCTAAAAAAGGGAGTCGTGTATGGAAAAATTGCAACCATTGATAGACCGGCTGGGGTATGTCTTCCGGGACCAAAAGCTGCTGGCTACGGCGCTGACTCATTCCTCGTATGCCAATGAGGGGGGGCGGAGCGCGCTGCATAATGAGCGGTTGGAATTTCTCGGGGATTCGGTGCTGGGGCTGATCGCCGCCGACTACCTCTACCGGCGGGACAAGTCCCCCGAAGGGGAGCTGACCAAGCTGCGGGCGGCGGTAGTCTGCGAAAAAGCGCTCTGCGCCTACGCCGCCGAGCTGGAGCTGGGGGATCACCTGATGCTCGGCAAAGGGGAAAAACGCAGCGGCGGCGCCGCCCGGCCCTCGATCCTCGCCGACGCCTTTGAGGCGGTACTGGCGGCCGTCTATCTCGATGGCGGTATGGAGGCGGCGCAAAAATTTTTGCACCCTTTCATCGAAAAAGAGGCCGCGAACCAGCAAAACACCAAATTCCAGGATTATAAGACGATACTGCAGGAGATCATCCAGCAAAATCCGGGCGAACGTTTAGAATACCTGCTGACCGGCGAAACCGGACCGGACCACAACAAACGCTTTTTGGTGGAGGTGCACCTCCACTCCAACGTAATAGGCACCGGCGCCGGCCGGAGCAAGAAGGAAGCGGAACAGCAGGCGGCACGGGAAGCGCTGAAGTTGATGGGATACTGAAGAATGCTGAATGCTTAGTGCTGAATGCTTAATTAACGATGCCATTTAATAAATGCAAACAATTAAGCATTCAGCATTACAAAAAGCGGAAGGAACTATAAGCATGGTCCTTAAGGGATTGGAAGTACAGGGGTTTAAGTCTTTTCCGGATAAGACTGCCTTGCGTTTTGATCAGGGTATCACCGCGGTGGTGGGACCTAATGGCAGCGGCAAATCGAATATTTCGGACGCTATCCGCTGGGTGCTGGGTGAGCAGTCGACCAAATCCCTGCGCGGGTCCAAGATGGAGGACGTGATCTTCTCCGGGACCGAGGCCCGGCGGGGGGTCGGGTTCGCCGAGGTGTCGCTGTTGGTGGACAACACCGACCGCTCATTGGATTTCGATAACGACGACGTGAAGGTCACCCGGCGGTATTACCGGTCGGGTGACAGTGAATATTTATTGAATAACACCGGCGTCCGGCTCAAAGATGTCCAGATGCTGTTTATGGATACCGGTTTGGGCCGGGACGGCTATTCCATCATCGGCCAGGGCCGGATCGGCGATATCGTCGCCTCCCGGTCGGAGGACCGGCGGGAGATTTTTGAGGAGGCCGCCGGCATCGCCAAATACCGCTACCGCAAAAACGAGGCCGAGCGCCGGCTGAAAGCCGCTGAGGAAAATTTGGACCGGCTGCGGGATATCCTGAACGAGCTGGAGGAGCGGGTCGGCCCGCTGGCCGAACAGTCGGAAAAAGCGAAGCAGTACTTAGAATACGCGGGAGAAAAGAAGCATCTGGAAATCGGCATCTGGCTGAACACCATCCGTGGCTCCCGCGAAGCGGTACGGGATCTCAGCTCCAAGTTGGAGCTGGCCCGGACCCAGTATGAGGACGCCGGCGAGGCCGCGGATACGCTGGAGGAGGAGATATTGAACCAGCAGAGCCAGGCCCAGCGGATCATGGTGCGGATCGACGGGATCCGCCAGGCCGCCGCCGCGCTGGAGGAGGAAGCCGCCCGGTGCGATTCCCGGGTGGAGGTGCTCAGGAATGACATCTATCACAACAGCGAAAATATCAACCGGATAAAAAACGAGATCAGCCTGTCGGAATCCGGCGGCCAGCGGTTTGGCGAGGAAATTCGCCGCCATGAATCCGAAATTGCCGCCAAAGAACAGGCGGCGGCCGCGGGTGAACGGCGGCAGACCGAACTGGCGCTGCGGATCGGGGAGCTGGCCCGGAACAGCGAAGCGGCCTCCGACCGGATGGCCGGTATCTCGGCCCGTTCGACCCGGCTGATACAGGAGCTGTCGGAGGTGCGGATGCGCGCGGCGACGGCGGAATCCGCCGCCGCCGAAATCGGCGGACGGATCGAACAGCTGTCGGCAGGCGCCGGTTCCCGGGAGCAGCAGTCCCAAAAAACCGCCGCCGAGCTGGCGGAATGCCAAGACGATCTGGATGAGATAAACCGGCGAATCCAGACGCTGCAAAATACCCGGAAGGGGTACGAGCTGCGCCACCGGAACCGCGCAGAGCGTCTGCGGGAGGCGAAGGACAGCGCAGATAAGCTGGGATTGGATGCCGAAGAGGCGCGCCGCCGGGTCCGGATTCTGGAAGAGCTGGAACGCAACATGGAGGGCTTTTCCGGCACGGTCAAGGCGGTTATCCGCCAGAGCGAGCGGGGGGCGCTCCGGGGGATCCACGGCGCGGTTTCCCAGCTGATAAGCGCCGGTCCGGAATACGCGGTGGCTATCGAGACGGCGTTAGGCGCCGCCACCCAGTATATCATCTGCGAAAACGAGGAGAACGCCAAACGGGCGATCACCTTTTTGAAGGAAAACCGCGAGGGCCGGGCGACATTTTTGCCGATGAATGTCATCAAAGGCTCGGAATTGAATGAAAAAAGATTAGACCGGGAGCCGGGTTTTGTCGGAATGGCCGATAAGCTGGTCGAATATGACAAAAAATACACCCAAATCACCGTAAACCTGCTGGGCAGGACGGCGGTGGCGGAGGATATGGACCGGGCGGTCGAAATCGCCAAAAAATTTGACAACCGCTTCCGGGTGGTGACGTTAGACGGTCAGGTCGTCAACGCCGGCGGCTCGATGACCGGCGGCTCCAGCGTGAAAAACGCCGGTTTGCTGGCCCGCCGGGCGGAGATTGAGAAGCAGCAGGCCCGGGTCGGAGAATTGACCGCCAAAGCCGAGGACGCGAAAGCGGCGTTTCAGCAAATTGCCGCCGAAGCGTCGGCTTCCGAGGC
>WRDE01000132.1 GCA_009783605.1 Oscillospiraceae bacterium | reverse complement strand
TCATCTGGGGCGTCAGCGCGATTTCGGGAACCATCACCAATACCTGCCGCCCGCCGGCCAGCACCTGGTCGATCAATTTGAGATAGACCGATGTTTTGCCGCTTCCGGTAATGCCGTATAGCAGGGCGGCCGAGCCGGCGACACCAGTATACTGTTCCAGCAAGCCGTCGTAGGCGCGCTGCTGCGCCGGATTCAACCGGATTTCCGGCGGTTCGGTCACCGCGTCCGCCCGATAGGGCTTGCGCAGCACCTCGGCCTGATAGTATTCCACCAATTCTTTTTTATGCAATGCCTTGACCACCGCTTCGGTGACCGAGGCGAAATAACACAGTTCTTTGACCGAGGCGCAGCCCACTTCCAGCAGCAGTTTCAGCACCGCCGTCTGTTTTTCGGTACAGGACCGCGCCGGTTCCTCGTCCAACTCTTCCTCGGTCACCAACGGGCGCACCATCCGCAGGTTGCTGTCGCCCAACAGGCGGGAGGCGTCGTCGGCCCGGACCAGCACACCTTTTTTGACCAATTCCTCCGGCAATTCGCCGGCTTGGTCCAAGCCCATGCCGGACATCAGCTTTTCCCGGGAAATCCCCTCCGGCGCGCGGCGCACCATGTCTAACAGGCGTTTTTCCTCGGTTGACAGCGATTCCATCACATCGTCCGGCACCGCATCCGCCGCCCGGAAAACCGGCTTAATGCGCATATACAACCCTGTCGGCAGCATCGAACGGATCACATCGAATACCGTGCAAAAAGTCCGTTCTTTGAGCCACAGAGCCAGATCCATCATCTCATCATCCAACAGCGGCGTTTTATCCAACACCATGTTGATGAGCTTCAATTTTTTCCCGGCAGAAGCGGCGTCCGCTTCCGGCGCGCCTATCGGCGCGGCTTCAACAGCGGTTACGATCCCCTGCCGCCGGCGGTTTCCGCCGCCGAAGGGCACCAGCACACGACAGCCCCGCCGTACCGTCAGATGGGAGGGTACCGCGTAGCTGTAAGGCTTATCGTAGCTGAAAAACGCCTGCTCCACCGCAACCTGGACGACTTTTAACAAGAACACTATAGGAACCTCATACAACTTTGGCGGCGCACTATTACGACGGCTATTAAAAATAGGAGATCATTAGCTAAAAAGGCCGTCGTACAGCAAGGGAATTTAGCTTGATGAAATTCCTATTTTTACGTGCAGGAGTAATGCAAACGCCGCGCTGACCATTCAATGTCCATTTCCGGTGTTTGTGCGGTCAGTTTTCCTCGTCCTGCGGCGAGAGGATCTTAAAGCTGCCGGAGGTCAGGTCGTTGATCGCCATGCTGACGGGCTTTTCCAACAGGATTACCCCTTCGCGTTCGGCGGCGCCGGAAATATCCCGCGCGCGTTTCGCTACCCCGATCACAATGGCGTAGCGGCTTTTATTGCCCTGTAAATTTTCAATATCGGTCGGTCTGAGCATCTCGCATTACCTCCAAAATAAATTTTTTCATGTAAGGATACCGCATAGATTCGGCCTTGATGACGGCGTCGATCCGGTTTACGGCCAGAGCCACTTCATCGTTGACCACAATATAATCATACCGGAAGGCCCGGGACAGCTCCCACCGGGCGATCTCCAACCGGCCGCGGATCTTCTCCTCCGGCTCGGTCGCCCGGGTCCGCAGCCGGCGCTCTAATTCCGCCATTGACGGGGTGGTGATGAAAACCGAGACCAGCGCGGCGCCGCTGTCCATCACCTTTTCAGCGCCCTGCACCTCGATTTCTAACAGCACGTTCATCCCCTTGGATAGCCATTCATCCACCGGTTCCCGCGGCGTCCCGTAATAGCTGCCGTTGTATTCGGCGTATTCCAGAAAGGCGCCGGCCCGGATCATCCGCTCAAATTCCTCCCGGGTACGGAAATAATAGTGGACCCCCTCGGTCTCGTCCGGGCGGGGCGGACGGGTGGTCGCCGAGACCGACAGGACGGTATCCCGCCGCCGTTCCAGCAACTGCCTGACAATGGTGCCTTTTCCCGATCCGGAAGGCCCCGACAGGGTGATCAGCATACCGGCGGCGTCACTCATCGTTACCCTCCGTCTCTCCATCCTGCGTATGCAGCCGGTTGGCGACCGTTTCGGGCTGGATCGCCGACAGAATGATATGGTCGCTGTCGGTGATCAGCACCGCCCGGGTCCGCCGGCCATAGGTGGCGTCGATCAGCGAGCCGCGGTCCCGGGCATCGGTGATCATCCGTTTGACCGGCGCCGAATCCGGGCTGATGATCGCCACCAACCGCGCCGAAGACACCATGCTGCCGAAACCGATGTTGATGAGTTTCATATGGCGGGCCGCCTCTCTCTAAAAAATCAAACCCAATTTTTGTCACACAATCTGACCACTAATCACTGATCACTCAATATTCTGTATCTGCTCCCGTATCTTCTCGATCTCGGCCTTGATGTCCACCACCACCCGGGCGATCGACACGTCCTGGGATTTGGAGCCGATGGTGTTGATCTCCCGGTTGATCTCCTGCAGCAGAAAATCCAATTTCCGGCCGACGGCTTCGCCGGTGTTCAGCAGGGAGGCCAGCTGGTCCATATGGCTGCGCAGCCGTACCGTTTCCTCGGCTACCGCCAACCGGTCGGCAAAGACCGCCGCTTCGGTCAGCAGCCGGCTTTCGTCCACCGTAACGGTGTCCAACAACTCCCGCATCCGTGTGGTGACCTTTTCCATATGCTCCGCCACCGTCTGGGGCGACCGCTCCTCCACGAAGGTGACCCCCGCCAATATCAGCTCCCGGCGGGTCAGGATATCTGCCCGCAGATTGGCGCCTTCCCGCTCCCGCATCTCGACCAACCGTTTTACCGCGCCTTCGGTGACCGCGGCGACGGCGTTCCAGATCTCCTGCTCGTCCGGGGCGACCTTACGCACCGCCATCACGTCGGGGAACTGCGCCAGCGAACGTACCGTCAGGTCGTTTTTCAGCCCGTAAACCGCTTCTAACTCGCTGCCGGCGGTGAGATAGGCTTTGGCCAACGGATGATTCACCGCCACCGCGACGCCGGCCCGGTCGACGGCATCGATCCAGATATTGACGTCCACTTTTCCGCGGGCGATCCGGCTTTGGAGATAGGTTTTTAATTTTTCTTCCAAAAAACTGTATGCGCGGGACATCCGGGCGGAAAACTCAAAATAGCGGTGGTTGACCGATTTGATCTCCACCGTGATATCCATCCCGCTTACCGTTTCCTGATATCGGCCGTATCCGGTCATACTGCGAACCATATTTACCCTGCCTTTCCGTTCATTACCGGATATTTTACCAGAAAAGCACAGCTATTGTCAACCGCCCCGGGCGGTTTGTTTTCGGTTATCTTGTTAATTTTGTATAAATACCTGATAAAATTTTTTTATATCTATAATTATTTACAAAATATGCCTTGACTAATTTGGTTCACGGATTAATAATAAAATTCTTGAAAAACAGGCGCATCTGCCGAAAGCCTGAACCGCTTGAATCACTTGAACCGCCTGAACCATTTATTTTCATATTTATCGAGAGGAAATATCTATGTTAGAGCTAAAACACATCCGAAAAGTATACACGGTCGGCGATATCAAAACCGTCGCGTTGGACGATATCAACGTCGCCTTCCGGGAGCGGGAATTTGTCGCCATTCTCGGCGCTTCGGGTTCCGGCAAGACCACCTGCCTCAACATTGTCGGCGGGCTGGACCGGTATGACAGCGGCGAAATGACCATCAAGGGCAAAAACACACGGGATTTCCGCGACAAGGACTGGGACGCCTACCGCAACAATTCCATCGGGTTTGTGTTCCAGAGCTACAACCTGATCACCCATATCAGCATCGTGGATAACGTGGAGATGAGTATGACCCTCTCCGGCGTTTCCGGCGCTGAAAAACGCCGGCGGGCGGTCGAGGTGCTGGAACGGGTCGGATTGAAGGATCACCTGCATAAGAAGCCCAACCAGCTCTCGGGCGGCCAGATGCAGCGGGTCGCTATCGCCCGGGCGTTGGTCAACAACCCGGAGATATTGCTCTGCGACGAACCCACCGGCGCGTTGGACAGCACCACTTCGGTCCAGATCATGGATCTCATCAAGGAGATCGCTAAGGACCGGCTGGTCATCATGGTCACCCACAACGCCCGGATCGCCGAAAAATACGCCGACCGGATCATCCAGTTTGAGGACGGTCTTATCGTGTCGGATACCAATCCCCACGAGGAGCGCCCGAAGGAGGACCAGTTTAACCTTCTCAAGACCAGCATGAGCTTTTTCACCGCCCTCCGGCTCAGCTTCAACAACATCCGCACCAAAAAGGGGCGTACCTTCCTCACCTCCTTCGCCTCCTCTATCGGGATCATCGGTATCGCGCTGATACTGAGCCTCTCCACCGGTATCCAGATCCAGATCGACAAGATCCAGACCGACGCGATGGCGGAATTTCCGGTTTTGATCACCCCGCAGGCGATGAATATGTCGGAGGAGGCGATGGCTGAGCTGCACGAAAACCGGCAGAACAGCCAATCGGCCGGCCGGTTCCCGGATATCGAGGAGGTGATCCCCTGGGATCCCTCGGCCAACACGATCCAGCATGTGAACAAGATCACCAAGGAGTATGTGGAGTATCTGAAAGCGGTAGACGGCAGCGATTGCGGCTCGCTTGGCTTCATCTATATCGTGGACATGAATCTGCTGCGCAAGGATACCGGCGTCATTAAACCGGTCTCTATCACCTCCGGTGTAGCCGGCCTGACCGGCGGCGGCATGATGGCGGCTTCTTCGATGCGGAATATGGGGCTTTCCTCCTATCCGACCCAGCTGAATCAGGATAAAGAGCCGTATTTGGAGAAGAATTATGACCTGCTGGCCGGCAGCTATCCCGAAGACGAATTCGATATGGTGTTGGTGGTGGACCGCCGCAACCGGATTGATTACAACGTGCTGGATAAATTTCTCGGATTCGAGACAAAGGATTTGAAGGGGATCAATTTCTCCGATCTGGTTGGCATGGAATTCCGTTTGATCTTCAATGATCAGTATTATACCAGAACCGATCAGGATACCTTTACCCCCAAAGTCGATCCGCAGGAGCTGGAGGAGATATACGATTCCGCCGAAGCGAAAACCATCCGGATCAGCGGTATCCTCCGGGAAAAACCGGACAACAGCATCAGTCTGCTCTCCCCCGGTCTGGCTTATTCCGACGTGTTATCCGAATTGGTGGTCAAAGAGGCTGAGGCCTCCGAGATCGTCGCCGAACAGATGATACGATCCTACAGCGTTTTCACCAAACAGGAATTCCCCAATGAGGAAACCAAGGGCATGGCACTATCCAAGTTAGGCGGCAACCCCACTCCGGTCGCGGTGATGATCTATCCTACCTCCTTCAACGCCAAGGAGCGGGTGCTGGCTTATCTCGACGAGTATAACCAGGGCAAGGAGCAGGAGGATATCATCATCTATACCGATCTGGTCGCCTCCATCTCGAATATGACCTCCGGGTTTATGGATGTGGTGACCTGGGCGCTGATCGCCTTCGCTTCCATCTCGCTGTTTGTCAGCTTGATCATGATCGGTATCCTCACCTATACCTCGGTGCTGGAACGGACCAAGGAGATCGGTATCCTGCGGGCGCTGGGCGCGCGGAAGAAGGATATCACCCGCGTCTTCGACGCCGAAACCTGTATCCTCGGGGTTTTCTCGGGAATTCTGGGTATCGCCATCGCCTATCTGCTCACCATCCCGATCAACGCCATCGTCTTCCGTATGGCCGAAGTGGAAGGCGTCTCACAGCTGCGGCTCATCCACGCGGGCCTGCTGATCGTCATCAGCACGGTGCTGACCATGATGGGCGGCCATATCCCGGCAAGAATGGCGTCGAGAAAAGACGCGGTGGAAGCGCTGCGGACTGAATAAACTAAAGCGCCTGATTGGTTTGCTCAATTGTGTTAAAACAAAGCAAAAACGCCCGCGGGTGTTTTGAAATGTGTCGGTTAGTGGACTCACCCATACACAAGAAATCCATACCGTTTTGCGAAACGGTATGGATTTTTGTTCTGCGCTTTAACACATTGACAGCGGGAACGTATTCGCGCAAAAACTGCCCCGGCTTACAAATTACGGTAAGCCGGGGTAATTTTTTGCTTTCGTCAATACTTTTTT
>WRDE01000131.1 GCA_009783605.1 Oscillospiraceae bacterium | reverse complement strand
CAGTCCCAGCGTCTTCAGCGTCACCGTCTTGCCGCCGGTGTTGGGGCCGGTGATCACCAAGGTATCGAACCCGCCCCCCAGCTCCACATCCACCGGCACCACCTTTTTCGGGTCGATCAGCGGATACCGGGCGCGGACCAACTTGATAAATCCGCCGTCGGACAGGTTCGGCGCGGAGGCTTTCATGTTATAGGCCAGATGCGCCTTGGCAAAAATCAGGTTCAGCGCCACCAGCGTGTCGTAATCGGCGATGATGGCGTCGGCGAAGGTGCCGGCCTCGGCCGATAAAGCGGCGAGGATCCGCTCGATCTCGTCCGCCTCCCTCGACTGGAGGATCCGGATCTCGTTGTTGGCCTCCACCACCGCCATCGGCTCCACGAACAGCGTCGCCCCGGAACCGGAGGTATCGTGGACCAATCCCGGCACCTCGGCGCGGTGCTCCTGCTTGACCGGCACCACAAACCGCCCGTCCCGGATGGTGACGATCGGGTCCTGGAGCAGTTTCTGGTAAGCGGGGGAACGCACCATCCTGTCTAACTGCTCCCGCGCCCGGGCCGAAGCCGCCCTGATCTTGCGGCGGATAGTGGCCAGCTCGGGGCTGGCGTGGTCGGCGATTTCGTCCTCCGACAAAATCGCGGCGGTGATTTTGTCTTCCAAATATTTGTTTGGCGCCAGCAGCGAAAAAGCCTCGTCGAGACAGCTCTCATAGTTTTCGCACCGCCTGCGCCAATCGACGACGGCGCGGACCGCCCGCAGTGTCCCGGCGATCTCCAACAGCTCTTTCATCGACAGAATACCCCCGGCGGCGGCCCGACGCAGCGGCCCGGCCACCGGTTTTGCGCGGGAAAAATTCGGCGCGCCGAACCGGGCGGTCAGATCGACCGCCGCAATCGTCGCGTCCAACCGCCGCCGCACCTCTCCCGGGTCGGCGGACGGGACCTGCGCCTGTGCCTGCGCCGCCGCGTCCGGCAGGGTAGCCTCGGCGGCCAGCATGGCCAGCACCTTATCCAATTCAAGTGCGAGATGGTCGCGTGTCAGCATATGGTTACCTCTCTATTTATCTGCGATCCCGACGTATTTGAATCCCAGAAAGTCCATCATCGAAAGGAGCATTTCCAAAATTTTAACAGGCTCTCCGGGAGCCATAAATAATGTGCATAAAGCGTTTGCGAGCGACTCCAGAGAATTATCCATTCCAGATAATGACACGGATAACTGCTCTGCCCGAAAAGTACCCATAAATTTTTCCATTTCGGCATGTTTGGTATTCACGATGCAAGTAAAACCGTTCAAAAAAGCAGACTGGATACCTGCCTCCGCGGCAGATTTGCTTGATAAAAAGCCTCTCGGAGACGGAGTTATAGTTCCCACCATACCGTAATTTTTATATGCAAACGCACAACTTAACCAAACGCCTAACAAAAAAGATGAACAAGGGAAATCATAATCCCGGCATAGCGAATAATCCATCTCATAAAATGCAGACAGTGTATCAAGGGCCTTTCGACAGCCTTTTTGTGAAAATTGTTCCGCGCTATGATATTCCATATGCTTCGCGTAATCCTCCGCAATAAGCCGGGCTAAAAAAGTATGGGGCGTTGTCCAGCCGGCCGTTTTCATTATTTTTTGTATTAACTTGTTCGGCGGCGTACGTTCATAAGATTTTACCCGCTCCGCCAGCTCATATTCCGCTTCGGATTTCAATTTTCGCAAAACAATTTTGCAGGGCTTATTCCTTGTGATGTATTCGGGAAACAATCCATAGTCATCCGTGAGTCCGAACGATTGAAACAACGGTTTTATGTCAATAAACATATCGAAAATTTTGTATAATTCCGATATGTCTTCGTCCGGAGCATCATTGTTCCATTTACAAAAACCGTTTAATTTTTTTGTCGAGAGGTCAAACACCAAATCCTCGCTCATGCCGGAATCGAACGAAACAGTCAATATCCGATCCTCTCTGCATATGTTGCAAGAGAGATCACGCGCGTGTTTTTCAACGATGTCAAACACGTTTTCGGGCGTATAATCCTGTTTTAAAAAGCCCTTATAAAAAATTGTGCAGCCCATTTTTATCCTCCCGCCAATTATCCATCTTCAATTGCGTTCAAAAACGATGTTTTTGAACGCCGTATATGCTCCTGCCAGCCGATCAGATAGGCGTCCACATCCGACAAGCTCGCTTGCTCCGGCTTGCGGGTATAGGCCAGCATGATATCGCCGGGGAAAAGCCGGGCGGCCAGTTCCCGGCGGGCGTCGTCCTGATCGAAGGGAAAATACAGATCCACCGCGCCGAACTGGTGCAGCGTCTCATGGATATAGACAAACGCGGTGGCCGGCAAAACGGTGCCGGCGGCGTCAGCCGCCGCGGTGAACAGCAGCGAAAACTCGGTGTTATACCGCTCGTCGCCGCCGACCCGCTGGCTGATTGTAAATGACCGGCCGGTTTTGTTGATATGTAGCAGCAGCGCCACGCTGTCCGGCCGGTACTTCCGGCGCAGCTGGTCAATTTCCTGCTGCTGCTGATCGATTAGATGATAAATCCACCCCGCTTTTTCCAATTCATCCGATACCGCCAGACTGCTGTCGCACCGCAGCCACAGGTCCGGTTGATTGCCTGTCAATTCCAGCGGTACAGGCGCCTTCGCCGCCAAAAACTCGGCGGCGGCGGCCACATTTTCGGCCACATTTTGAATATCCCCATCGCCGAAGGCAGATTCCGGATCGTCGATAAGGATATGGATCCACAGGCACCGTCCGGTCAGCGCCGCCGCATTGCCCACCCCGCGGGTGGGCGCCTCCGGCGATACTGACGGGTCGGAATTGGGCAGAAAAACTATCCAGACGGCGATAACGGCCAGACAGATTTTCAGCACGGACAATACTTTGCGCTTCATGTTCATGGTTTCATTGTGAATTTTCAAACGCCACCCATTTTTCTCCTGTCGTCACGGCGGTCAATTGCCCGGCGCTTGCCTCGGTCAATTGCTTCTGCAACGCCGGCAAATCCTCCCGCGGCAGTGAAAGATGCACCGTCACCGTATCGGTGTAGACGGTATCCTCTATCGCAGCCAGCCCGGCCAGCAGCGCCCCGATTCTGCCGTATTGCGTATACGGCATGGAAACCGCGCATACCGCGCAGCGGCGCATGACCGCCGGTCCGGCGGCGGCTATTGCGGCGGACGCCGCGGCGGAATAGGCGTGGACCAGCCCGCCGGTACCCAGCAAAATGCCGCCGAAATACCGGGTCACCACCACCAGCGTGTCGGTGAGGCCGGATTTCGACAGCATATCCAGCACCGGCATCCCGGCGGTGCCGTTCGGCTCCCCATCGTCCGAAAAGCGGTCGATATGGCCCGCCCGCAGCCGATAACCGTAAACATGGTGGGCCGCGTCCCGGTGTTCCTTCCGGATGCGGACAAGATGCTCCTGGATCTCCGCCTCACCGGCCGCCGGCGCACAGAGCCCGAGAAAGCGGGAACGCCGATCGATATGCTCGGCGGCGCCGGGGTGGGTGACGGTTTTGTAGAAGGATGATTGTTCCATATGTTTTCGTTGCTATTTCTTCTTCTTTTTATTTATCTCATTGTCCTCCGGCAGTTCCCCCTCGTACCGCTCCAGCAGCACGGCGGGGTGTTCCAGGATATCCTGCATCTCGTTGATGCCCTTGGCGTAATGGAACCCGTCGCAGATCCTCTCGTCGATGGTGGCCCGGACGGTCATAATCTTTTTCGCCTTGATCTCGCCGGTGGGTCCGGGGACATACCGATTCTCCTTGCGTCCGATTGAGAGGAATATACTGGTGGTTCCCAGCTCATAGAGATGGTGGTGGACCGAGTTGATGCCCAGTGAGCCGTTGTTGACCATATAGGCCGAGGCGAAGAAGGGGGTGGAATCCGAAAAATCCTTCGGCAGCCGGCCCTTTTTATCCAAATAGAATACCGCCCGTTTGATGATCCCGACGATAAACTTCGGGAAGGCCATGATGGTTTTGGTCAGTTGATCCGCGTCGTTGGTGGCGTTCTCGGTGTTTTTCACCTCCGCCAGCTTGGCGTCGAGGGCGGCGGCGGTGTCCAACAGCGAGTTGCGCGGGTCGAAATCACAGGAGATGTTGTATTCCGGTGACTCGGCCGTCATCGCCCCCTTGACCGTGATCGACAGCCGGATGGTATTGCGGGCATACATCCGTTTGCCGGACACAAACCGGTTCATCCGCGGATTCAGCGCGAAGGTGCGCACCGCCGCGGCGAAGAACAGGTGGGTATACGACAGCCCCGGATAGGAGGACCGCCGCAGCTCCCGCATGAACTTTTCGGTACCGGTGATGTCGATGTCGTTGGTGAAGTATACCACCGACTCGTTGCGTTTTTCCATGACATACGGCATCAGCTGGAACATCGGGTCCAGCCCCCGCAGCCGCCAGCCGTCCTTGCGGTCGCCCCACCGTTTTTTGCGCTCCATAAGTACCCCTCCAGTTTTTAAAAATGGCCATTGTATTTTGTACGCGATGACATACATCGGCAGGATCACGGCGACCGCGCCGACAAAATCCCAGACCGCGTGCTGTTTGATATATACCGTGGACGCGCAGATCAGCAGGCTGTTTGCCCAGGCCAGCGCGACCCACAAAGGCTGCCACCGCGACGGGTCGCCGCGCGACGGTTTGCCGCGCGACGGGTTGCCGGAAAGGGTGATACCGAGGGCGATGGCCAGCGCGTTGTAGCAGTGAATGCTGGGGAAGACGTTGATCGGATTGTCGGCACCATATATCAACCCGACGATCCAGGTCAGAAAATTGTTCCGGGGCAATATTTCCGGCCGGAAATCAATATGGGTGGGCCAGACCGACTGAATGATCAGGCAGACGAGCATCCCGCCGTAGAGCAGTATGACCTGCCGCAGAAATCGTTCCCGGGAGCGGGTCAGCATCATCCAGAACAGGGTGCCGAAAACGAACAGATACCATTCCACATAGGGGATGATAAACCATTCGTTGAAGGGGATGACGTCGTCCAACGGCATCCATACCGCATGGGAAGCGGGGCCGATCAACTGCAGCGTAAAATACCACACCGGCATAAATATGTAGAGCGGCAGCACCCAGCAATAGGGGTACCGGTTCCAGAACGCGCGGATTTTTGACATGATGATACTGAATCCCTCTCAATGAT
This sequence comes from Oscillospiraceae bacterium, assembly GCA_009783605.1. Lineage (GTDB taxonomy): Bacteria > Bacillota > Clostridia > Oscillospirales > Acutalibacteraceae > WRDE01. Next base: position 1,072 of record WRDE01000131.1, on the reverse strand, counting down.
ACATAATGATAAAGTATAGCATATTTCGAGGAATAATGTCAAATGTCGTATCAAACCATTTAAACCAATTCAAAGGGCGGATACTGTCGCACAAATTGCGACAAAAATCCGCCCCCGCGATCTTTCCTGCTTCCGGGTTCTAAATGTTGAAGCGTTTTTTGAAACGATCGACCCGGCCGCCGGTATCCACCAGCTTCTGTTTGCCGGTAAAGAACGGGTGGCATTTGGAACAGATCTCCACCCGGATATTCTGCCGGGTAGACGCCGTTTCGATCACCTCGCCGCAGGCGCAGGTGATGGTGGTTTTCTGATAGTTAGGATGAATGGCTTCTTTCATGGATAGGGTCTCCTTCCTGTGATAACCGAAAAGCGCCGAAACACGCCGGTTTTTAATAAGGGAATTTCATAAGCGAATGGCAGTATAGCATATTACGGGGAAAAATGCAACAACAATTTTTCGAAATTTTCAAAAAAATACAGGGGCAACGGTAAAATTGCCCCTGTATCGTGTTGCTGACAGTCCCCTCGCGGAGGGAGGGAACCGTCGCAAGTGGTCAGAGCGAGTATACAGGCGTTGTATGCCGGTTTTATAGCGGTTTGACTTTTGATGCGGAATACGGTTTTTTTCACTCAAATTGACTTATCTTACCCAGAATTCTCGAAATGGCGGCGAGATACTCCGCCAGCGCTTCCGGGCTGTCGGCCAGCTCCGATTCTATCTTGTCCACTTTTTCCGCCCATTCCGTCAGCTTTTGCATCGCCTCCATATAATCGGACAGGATGGACAGGTCTGCCGGGTTGTCCCTATACTTCTTCAATATCACGAGATAGCTGTCAATCCATGCCTCATATTCCTGCAAAAACTGTTTCCAATTGGTCTTGTTTGCCGGAGCGGCGGTGGGCGCTGCGGTGACCGGCGCTTTTGTCGTCGGGGCGGCAGTGGGCGCTTTGGTGGTCGGATCTTTCGTTGTCGGGGCGGCGGTAGACTCTTTGGTGACCGGATCTTTCGTTGCCGAGGCGGCAGTAGAAGTGTCCGTCATCTCGTCATCCGGCTCATCATCCAGATCTTCTG
>WRDE01000130.1 GCA_009783605.1 Oscillospiraceae bacterium | reverse complement strand
GGCGGATGTGTTTCGGGGTTCCGGCAGTGGACCGGCAGGAATTTGCTGATAAAACAGCCGGCGGGATGGCTGTCGGCACCCTGCCGCTTTTTTTCAAGACCGATACCGCGCTCAGCGCCGACGAACTGGCGCTGGACCTGGCCGGCCGGTGGGAGGATCTGCTCCGCCACCGGCGGCTGCCGTTTTCGGAGATCGCCGCGCTGGCCAACTGTTCGGAAAACCCGGGGGAACGGCTGTTCCATATCGCTCTGTCCTGTCAGGAGGGTAAAATCTTCCGGGACGGCGGCACCGCGGTGACCTTTTCGGGGAAATGGCTGTACAGCGGCTATCAGATAGAGCATCTGCTTATCCTTCTCAGCCGATCAGCCGGCGAAAACCAGTATACCGCCGACTACCAGTATCTGCCGTGCCTATATGCAAGCGAGGATATCGAAGACCTCCACCGGCATATCACTAAGATCCTGTCCGAAATCCTCAGCCATCCCCGGATACCGGTCAGGCAGTTAGATCTGCTGAGTGACGGGGAGTTTGAGCGGGTGGTTTACACCTTCAATAAAACCGCCGGCGGCATCCCCTTGCCGTCGGTGGCTGAGGAGTCTCTCCGGCCGTCGGTGGCTGAGGAGTCTCTCCGGCCGTCGGTGGCGGAAAACTTTCTCCGGGCGGCGGAAAAAACGCCGGATAAAACCGCGCTGATCTGCGATGACCATCAGATCACCTTCACCGGCCTGTATGAACGCGTACTGCTGATCGCGGCGCGGATCCGCGAACAAATCACCGGACAGATTGCCCCGTCGGGTAACATATCGGCAACTGAAACCGGCGGTGAACATACTGTTGCGCTCTGCCTGCCGCGGGGGGCGGATCTGGTGGCGGCCATGCTGGCGGCCTGCTTTGCCGGCGGCGGGTGGATGATTCTGCCGCCCGCCCTTCCGGAACTCCGGCTGCGTCAGATGATGGTGGACAGCGGCGCGGCGCTGTTGGTGACTGTTCCGGAAAACCTGCCGCTTTTTGACGGCTATACCGGTCCGGTGCTGCTTATCGGGACGGTTTTTGAGGCTGTGGAAACCGGCGGTCTGCCGGTCCGGTCAGACGGCGGCGATCTCGCCTATGTGGCGTATACCTCCGGCAGAACCGGAACCCCCAAAGGGGTCATGATCGAGCAGCGCTCACTGACAAATTTCGCCCGGTCGATGGACGCGGTATATGCGGGCGGCGGCAGTGTTCTGGCGCTCAACAGCACCGGATTTGACGTGTTTATTTTAGAGAGCGTCGCGGCTCTGCTCTGCGGGCGGACGGTAGTTATGGCGAAAGAGGAGCAATGCGGCGATCCGGCGGCGCTGGCCGGGCTGATTAAAAAATATGCCGTCAGCTTTTTCGCCATGACCCCCTCGCGGTTGGAAGCGTATATCACCAACCCGGGCTTTGCGGACGCACTCGGCAATATGGAGAGCATCGTCTGCGGCGGCGAGCCATTCTGCGACGGCTTGCTGCGCCGGTTAGAACGGCTGACCAAAGCGCGGATATACAATCAATACGGCCCCGCCGAAACCGCCATCGGGGTCAGTTACAAATGCTTGGACGAAGGCTGTCCGCTGTCCGCCGGAAAGCCGATGGCCAACTGCCGTCTCTATGTCCTGGACGAGGACGGGAATCCGCTGCCGGCGGAAGCCGCCGGCGAGCTGTATATCGGCGGCGCCTGTGTTGGCCGCGGATATTTGAAGGACGGGGAGGCCACCCGGAAAAGCTTTCTATCCGATATGTTTGTAGCCGGCCAGCGGATGTACCGCACCGGCGACAGCGCCAAATGGGATAAAAACGGCGAAATCCACCTTCTCGGCCGTTGCGGCGAGCAGCCTGAGCCGCCCGGCTGCCGGGCGGAAGCCCATGAGACCGCCGCGCTGCTGCGCACCTACCCCCGGATCCGGCAGGCGGCGGTCAGGATCATTAAAAAAGGAAACGGCGGATATATCGCGGCGTATTATACCGGGCCGGAGGAGATCCCGGCGGACAGGCTGTTCGCCTATTGCGGCGCCCGCCTGCCGGCGTATATGGTGCCGCATCATTTTGAACATCTGCAAGAGATGCCGCTGACGATAAGCGGCAAAACCGATACCGGCCGCCTCCCGGATCCGCTGCCGCCGGCGGCGGGGGAAATCGCGGTGGATACGACACCGGCAGCGGCCGGGAAAACGACGCTGGACCTGCTTCTCGGCATATTCAGCCGGAATCTGGAACGGGAGGATCTGACCCCCGACAGCCGGTATTTCCAAAGCGGGGGCAATTCCCTCGGCGCTCTGACGGTGCTGGCCGAAATCGGCAGCCAGACCGGCGTGGAGCTGAGTTATACCGAGCTGTGCCGGTTGGATACGCCGGCGAAAATCGCCGAAGCCATCGAAAAAATTCAGCGCGGGGAACCCGAACCGCCGCAGCGGGAGAACGACCTGCCGCCGGCCCCGCGGAATCCTCCGGATATGCCAAAAGCGGCGCCGCAGGTCGATCTGCCGATCGATATCATCGCCGACTGCAACGCCTTTGCCGCCCCGGATGCCGACGCGATTCTCTGGAGGGGCAGGCGGATCAGCTTTGATGAATTCCGCAGGCGTTCGGACAGCGCCGCCGCCCGGCTGACCGAAACCGGGGTGAGGCATGGGGACGTGGTCGGCGTTTACTGTGACCGTACCCCCGATCTGATCTACGCCGTTTTCGGCGTGCTCAAATGCGGCGCGGCCTACCTCCCGCTTACGTATCAGCTTCCGGTTGAGCGTATCAGCCGGGTGCTCAGTCTGGCCGGCGCGAAGACGGTGATTGGCGACCGGGAGATCTCCGGTTTGGATCCCGGCGTGTTCAGCCAATGCCGGATCCCGGATGAACTGATGCCGTTCCGTACCGACGTGGGACGCAGCACCGCGGATATCGCCCAGTTTCTGTTTGTGCCGGGTGAGCCGGCTAAGAGCGTCAGCATCTCCCACCGCACCCTCGGCGGCCTGCTGCCCGGCCTGATAAGCCTGTGGAACGCCGCCGGCATCGCCGGGAGCGTGCTCTGCACCGCCGATTTCCTGTCCGACGCCTTCACCGCCGAGGGATTGCTGCCTCTGGCCGCCAAGCTGCCGGTGGCGCTGGCCGATGGGGACGAGAATATGCGGGCGGACGGGCTGCTGGAATTTTTGGGCCGGCAGGATCCATGAGCGGATCAATAAACAGCCCGGTCTATCTGTTTGTTTACAACCGATCCGGCGATGTAAGAAACGGAGAAGAACACGCAAAACACGATTCCGACGGGAGGATCCGGCGCTGCGTTCAGCTATTTATAGAAAAGGAAAATCAGCCGGAACGGGTTCTCCCCCCGATTCTGCGCGGCGACGGCGCAAAACCCCGGTTCAAGACCGATATTGGCGTGCTTTTTTCTGTTTCCCACAGCGGAAAATACTGGCTCTGCGCTGTTTCGGAGCAGGAGACTGGCGCCGATATCCAGCAGGTAAAATCCCGTGTTTACAATGGCCAGGCGATAGCCAAACGGTTTTTTCACCCCGGCGAGCACGCATATTTGGAAACAAACGGTTACCACGACTTCTTCAAGATATGGACGGCGAAAGAGAGCTATGTGAAATATACCGGCCGCGGAATCGGCGGCGGGCTTTCAAAGTTTTCAGTGGTCAGCAACGGCAGGATTGCCGAAAGCGTCAATGGCGTCCAAATCCAATTCCTGCCGCTCGACCCGGACTACTGTCTCTGCCTGTGCGCGGCGGCGATCGGGGAGGTGTATGTGGTTATGATGGAGTAAATAACAGAACATCCGGATGCACCGTAATCAGCACATCCGATGCGCTATAGTAAACCCGCAAAATAATTTATCCGTGTTCTAATCACTATCCACTATCCACTACTTCGACGGAGGAAGAATCATGTTCACCCATCTCCATCTTCACACTGAATTCAGCCTGCTGGACGGCGCCTGCCGGATCGACGGGCTGATGAAACGCGTCGCGGATCTGGGCCAGACCGCCGTGGCCATCACCGACCACGGGGTGATGTATGGGGCGGTGGCCTTCTATAAAGCTGCCAAAGCCGCCAAAATTAAGCCGGTTATCGGCTGTGAGGTCTATGTGGCGGCCCGGACCCGGCAGGAGAAGGTGTACGGGATAGATTCCGAGAACAGCCATTTAGTGCTGCTCTGCGAAAACGAAACCGGCTACCGCAACCTGATGAAGTTGGTATCCATCGCCTATACCGAAGGGTTCTATTTTAAGCCCCGGGTGGATCACACGCTGTTAGAGCAGTATCATGAGGGGCTGATCGCGCTGTCGGCCTGCCTGGCCGGCGAGATCCCCCGGAAGCTGACCGCGGACGATTATGACGGGGCCAAAAAGCTGGCTCTGTATTACCGTGACCTGTTCGGAGCGGATAACTATTTCATTGAGATCCAGGATCACGGGCTGGCGGATCAGCAGGCCATCAATCCGCTGTTGATCAAATTGGCGGGGGAGATCGGCGTCGGCTTAGTCTGCACCAATGACGCCCACTATCTGACCAAAGAGGACGCCGAAACCCAGCGGGTGCTAATGTGTATCCAAACCGTCACCACCCTCGACGACCCGACCCCGCTGGCCTTTGAAACCGAAGAATTCTATGTCAAGTCGGAGCAGGAGATGCGCTCACTGTTTCCGGCGATACCAGCCGCTTTCGACAACACCGCGCTGATCGCCGACCGCTGTAATCTGGAATTGGTATTCGGCGCGACCCAGCTGCCGCATTTTGACGCGCCGGGGGGCGATTCCTTCGCCTTTTTCCGGGATTCCTGCCTCGCCGGACTGCGCCGTCTATACGGCGACGCGCCGCCAACCGAGGTGACCGGGCGGTTGGAATATGAGATGAACACCATCCAGGATATGGGATATACCGACTACTACCTGATCGTCAACGACTTTATCCAGTTCGCCAAAAACAACAATATCCCGGTAGGTCCCGGGCGGGGGTCCGGCGCCGGCAGCCTGTGCGCCTACTGCCTCGGTATCACCGGCATTGACCCGATGAAATACGACCTGCTGTTCGAGCGGTTTCTGAATCCCGAACGGGTGACCATGCCGGACTTCGACATCGACCTGTCGGACGAGAAACGCCAGCGGGTGATTGAGTATGTGATCGGCAAATACGGCGCCGACCATGTGGCCCAGATCGTCACCTTCGGGACGCTGAAAGCCCGGGCGGCGATCCGGGACGTGGCAAGAGCGATGGGGATTCCCCTATCGGTGGCCGATACCACCGCCAAGCAGGTGCCGTGGCAGCTGGGGATCACCATCGAGGAAGCCATCAAACAGTCGCCCCAGCTGATGGAGGCGTTCCAGTCCGACCCGGAGGTAAAGCGGCTGCTCCAGACCGCCCGGAAGGTGGAGGGGATGCCCCGCCACGCCTCCACCCATGCCGCCGGCGTGGTGGTGACCGACCGGGCGGTAGACGAATATGTGCCGCTCTGCGTCAACGGCGATCTGGTGGCCACCCAGTATTCGATGACCGAGTTGGAGGAGCTGGGGCTGCTCAAGATCGACTTTTTGGGGCTGCGCAACCTGTCGGTGATCGAGCATACCGAGGAGATGATCCGCGGGCATACCCTATCCGCCACGGGCGGGGAGCCGAACTTCCAAATCGGGGATATCCCGTTGGACAGCGAACCGGTCTACCGGATGCTATCGGAGGGCCACACCGAAGGGGTGTTCCAGTTGGAATCCTCCGGCATGAAGCGGGTGCTGTCCCAGCTGAAACCCGACTGTTTTGAGGATATCATCGCGGTCATCAGCCTCTACCGCCCCGGCCCGATGGACAGCATCCCCCGGTATGTCCACAACCGCCACAACCCCCAGGCGGTGCGGTTCGCCCATCCCCGGCTGCAGCCGATCCTGGCGGTGACCTACGGGTGCATCGTCTATCAGGAGCAGCTGATGCAGGTGTTCCGGGAGCTGGCCGGCTATTCGCTCGGCCGCGCCGATATCGTCCGCCGGGCGGTGTCCAAAAAGAAAGCCGACGTGATGGAGCGGGAGCGGGAATATTTCCTCCACGGCATGACCGACGCCGACGGCAACGTGACGGTGGAGGGCTGTATCCGCCGAGGCGTCCCGGAGGCGACCGGTATCGCCATCTGGAGCGAAATGGCCTCCTTCGCCTCCTACGCCTTCAACAAATCCCACGCGGCGGCTTACGCGATGGTGGCGTATCAGACCGCCTATTTAAAATGCCACCACCCGCTGGAATATATGGCGGCGC
>WRDE01000129.1 GCA_009783605.1 Oscillospiraceae bacterium | reverse complement strand
GCTGGATGCCGAAAGCCGGTTTGTCAACGCTCGCATCATCGCCCGCTACCGCAGCGAATTCCTCGAAGTCGAAGCAAGCGCGGCCGACTATATGGACGTCTCGCCGAAAATGGTGGTCTCGGTGGCCACCGCCATGATCCCGTTTTTGGAAAACGACGACGCCAACCGGGCGCTGATGGGCTCCAACATGCAGAAGCAGGCGGTGCCGCTGCTGCAGCCGGAGGCGCCGATTGTCGGCACCGGCATGGAATATAAGGCCGGCGTCGATTCCGGCGTCTGCGTCATCGCCCGGGAAGACGGGCTTGTCACCGCCGTCGCCTCCGACCGCATTGTGGTCCGGCGGGACAAAAACGGCGAGCAGGAGACGTATAAGCTGACCAAATTCGCCCGCTCCAACCAGGGGACCTGTGTCAACCAGAAGCCGGTGGTGGAGATCGGCCAGCATATCCGCGCCGGCGAGGTGATCGCCGACGGACCCTCCACCGACAGGGGCGAGATCAGCCTCGGCAAGAACGCGCTGATCGGCTTTATGACCTGGGAGGGGTACAACTACGAGGACGCCATCCTGATCAACGAGCGGATGGTCCGCGACGACATCTTCACCTCCATTCACATAGAGGAATATGAGATCGAGGCCCGGGACACCAAGCTGGGGCCGGAGGAGCTGACCCGGGATATCCCCAACGTCGGCGACGACGCGCTGAAGGATCTGGACGAGCGCGGCATCATCCGGATCGGCGCCGAGGTGCAGTCGGGCGATATCTTAGTCGGCAAGGTCACCCCCAAGGGCGAAACCGAGCTGACGGCCGAGGAGCGGCTGCTGCGCGCCATCTTCGGCGAAAAGGCCCGTGAGGTGCGGGATACCTCGCTGAAGGTCCCCCACGGCGAATACGGTATCATCGTGGACGTAAAAGTGTTCACCCGGGACAACTGCGACGAGCTGTCCCCCGGGGTCAATATGGTGGTGCGGTGCTATATCGCCCAGAAACGCAAGATCAGCGTCGGCGACAAGATGGCCGGCCGCCACGGCAACAAGGGCGTGGTCAGCCGGATACTGCCCAGCGAAGATATGCCGTTCCTGCCGGACGGCACCCCGTTGGATATCGTGCTCAACCCCCTCGGCGTGCCCTCCCGTATGAACATCGGGCAGGTGCTGGAGGTCCATCTGGGTTATGCGGCCAAGGCGCTGGGCATCCAGATCATGACCCCGGTTTTCGACGGCGCCCATGAGAGCGATATACAGGAGCTGTTAGAGCAGGCGGGCAAGCCACGGGACGGCAAAACCATCCTGTTCGACGGCCGGACCGGCGACCAGTTCGACAACCCGGTCACCGTCGGGTATATGTATTATCTCAAGCTGCACCATCTGGTGGACGACAAGATCCATGCCCGCAGCACCGGCCCGTATTCCTTGGTGACCCAGCAGCCGCTGGGCGGCAAGGCGCAGTTCGGCGGCCAGCGGTTCGGCGAGATGGAGGTCTGGGCGCTGGAGGCCTATGGCGCGGCGTATACGCTGCAGGAGATTCTGACGGTCAAATCCGACGACGTGGTCGGCCGGGTCAAAACCTACGAATCCATCGTCAAGGGGCAGAACGTGCCGAAATCCGGCATACCCGAGAGCTTTAAGGTACTGGTCAAGGAATTGCAGAGCCTCGGGCTGGATATCAAGGTGCTGAACAAGGACCGGCAGGAGATCGACCTCAAGCAGACCTTTGAGGAGGACGACGAGCACAATATCGTGGTGTCGGACGACGAGGCCTTCTCGACGGTGACCGATGAGAGAGAAATGGACGGGTTCGGCGTCCGGGATGCCGAGGATATCGACAGCGACGATATATTCGACGAGGAAAGCGTCTACGAACCCGAAGACGCCGACTTCGCCGAGATAGAATAGGAGGGCGAACAGAATGGAATTCAACGTATTTGATTCGATTAAAATCGGGCTGGCCTCTCCGGAACAAATCAATTCCTGGTCCTTTGGCGAGGTGAAAAAGCCGGAGACCATCAACTACCGCACCCTCAAGCCGGAACGGGACGGCCTGTTCTGCGAGCGCATTTTCGGGCCGAACAAGGACTGGGAATGCCATTGCGGGAAATTTAAGCGGATCCGCTACAAGGGCAAGGTCTGCGACCGCTGCGGCGTCGAGGTGACCCGGGCCAAGGTGCGCCGGGAGCGGATGGGGCATATTGAGCTGGCCGCTCCGGTCTCGCATATCTGGTATTTCAAAGGCATCCCCTCCCGGATGGGGCTGATTCTCGATATCTCGCCGCGGCTGCTGGAGCAGGTGCTCTATTTCGCGTCGTATATCGTCACCAATCCCGGCGATACCCCGCTGTCCAAGAAACAGATCCTGAACGAGAAGGATTACCGCGATATGCGGGAAAAATATGAAGAGGATTTCGACGCCGGTATGGGCGCCGAATATATCTATAAGCTGTTAGAGGAAATCGACCTCGAAAAGATGTCGAGGGAGCTGAAGGACGAGCTGGAGACCGCCTCCGGCCAAAAACGGGCGCGGTATCTCAAGCGTCTGGAGGTGGTCGAGGCCTTCCGGTTGTCCGGCAACCGCCCGGAATGGATGATCATGAGCGTGGTGCCGGTGATCCCGCCGGATATCCGCCCGATGGTCCAGTTGGACGGCGGCCGGTTCGCCACATCCGACCTGAACGACCTCTACCGCCGGGTGATCAACCGCAACAACCGGCTGAAAAGGCTGTTGGAGCTGGGCGCGCCGGACATCATCGTGCGCAACGAGAAACGGATGCTGCAGGAGGCCGTCGACGCGCTGATCGACAACGGCCGCCGCGGCCGTCCGGTCACCGGGCCGAACAACCGGCCGCTCAAATCCCTGTCGGATATGCTCAAGGGCAAGCAGGGCCGGTTCCGCCAGAACCTGTTGGGCAAGCGGGTGGACTATTCCGGCCGTTCGGTTATCGTGGTCGGGCCGGAGCTGAAAATGTATCAGTGCGGTCTGCCGAAAGAGATGGCTATCGAGCTGTTCAAACCTTTTGTGATGAAGCGGCTGGTCGAAACCGCCGCCGCCGGCAACATCAAATCCGCCCGCAAGATGGTGGAACGGATGAAGCCGGAGGTCTGGGACGCGCTGGAGATCGTCATCCAGGACCATCCGGTCATGCTTAACCGCGCCCCGACGCTGCACCGGCTGGGTATCCAGGCCTTTGAGCCGGTATTGGTCGAGGGCCGCGCGATAAAGCTGCATCCGTTGGTCTGTACCGCTTTTAACGCCGACTTCGACGGCGACCAGATGGCGGTCCATGTGCCGCTCTCGGCCGAAGCCCAGGCCGAGGCCCGGTTCCTGATGCTGGCCGCCTCCAACCTGCTGAAACCCTCTGACGGCAAGCCGGTGGCGGTGCCGACCCAGGATATGGTGCTCGGCTCCTACTACCTCACCATCGCCAAGGACGGCGAACCCGGCGAGAACAAAGTATTCCGGGACGAAGCCGAAGCGATGATGGCTTACAGTGATAAGGTGATCAGCCTCCACGCGAGGATCCGGGTCCGCCGCACGATGGAGATCGACGGCGTTGTCCGGAGCCGGTTGGTGGATACCACGATGGGGCGCATCATCTTCAATACCCCGATCCCGCAGGACCTGGGGATCGTCGACCGGTCGATTCCGGACAATCGCTTCCTCTATGAGGTGGATTTCAAGGTGGATAAAAAGCAGCTCTCCAACATCATCGGCCGCTGTATCATGCTCCACGGCACCTCCAAAACCTCCGAGATCCTCGACGCCATCAAGAATCAGGGCTTCAAATATTCCACCCGGGGCGCCCTGACGGTGGCGGTGACCGACGCGTCGATACCGGCCGAAAAGAAGCAGTATATCGCCGAGGCGGAGACGCGGGTGGATGAAATCTCGAATATGTACAAGATGGGGTTAATGAGCGACGACGAACGCTACCGCGAGGTGCTGAATATCTGGAACACCACCACCGGCAAGGTTACCCAGGCGCTCAACGACAGCTTAGACCCCTATAACCCGATCTATATGATGTCCGACTCCGGCGCACGGGGCTCGATCGCCCAGATCCGGCAGCTGGCCGGTATGCGCGGCCTGATCGCCAACACCTCCGGACGCACCATCGAGGTGCCGATCCGGGCCAACTACCGCGAAGGCCTCAATATTCTTGAATACTTTATCGCCTCCCGCGGCGCCCGCAAGGGGCTGGCCGATACCGCGCTGCGGACCGCCGACTCGGGGTATCTGACCCGGCGGTTGGTGGACGTGGCGCAGGACGTGATTATCCGCGAGGAGGACTGCGGAACGGTTGACGGCATCGAGGTCTATGACGTCCGGGACGGACGCGAGATGATCGAACCGATGAACGAGCGGCTGATGGGCCGGTATCTGTCGGAAGATTTTTGCGATCCCGGCACCGGCGAAGTGGTGGTCAGCTGCGATAAAATGATCGGCGAAACCGAAATCAAGCTGCTGATCGACACCTACAAGCAGGAACGTATCCGGATCCGGTCGGTACTGACCTGTGAATCCAAGCACGGGGTCTGCGGGCGCTGTTACGGCGCCAATCTGGCCACCGTCGATCCGGTTACCATCGGTGAAGCGGTGGGCATCATCGCCGCCCAGTCGATCGGCGAGCCGGGCACCCAGCTGACCATGCGTACCTTCCATACCGGCGGTATCGCCTCCGGTGAGGACATCACCCAGGGTCTGCCCCGGGTAGAGGAGCTGTTCGAGGCCCGCAAGCCGAAGCATCTGGCCATCATCAGCGAGATCGACGGTACGGTGCGGTTCGCCGAGGACAAGAAAAAACGGTTCGTGGTGGTCACTAACCAGGATAAAGAACAGCTCGACGAGCGCTCCTATGTGATCACCTACGGCGCCCGGGTACGGGTGAGCGAGGGCCAGACGGTCAAAAAAGGCGAACGGATCACCGAGGGCTCCATCAACCCCCACGATATCCTGGCCATCAACGGCGCCGAAGCGGTACAGAATTATTTGATTCAGGAGGTCCAGCGGACCTATCGGATGCAGGGCGTTGACATCAACGACAAGCACGTGGAGGTTATCGTCTCCCAAATGATGCGTAAGGTCCGGATAGATGAATCCGGCGACAGCTATCTGCTCGCCGGCGCGTTGGTCAACCGGTCGGAGTTGGACGCCGAAAACGCCCGGCTCCAGGCGCGTATCGACGCCGGTGAGCTGCATCTGCGGCTGGCGGTCTGTTCGCCGGTGCTCTTAGGTATCACCAAAGCGTCGCTGGCCACCGATTCCTTCCTCTCGGCCGCTTCCTTCCAGGAAACCACCCGGGTGCTCACCGAGGCCGCTATCAAAGGCAAGGTGGATCCGCTGCTGGGGCTGAAAGAAAACGTCATCATCGGCAAATTGGTGCCGGCTGGCACCGGGCTGCCGATCTATAACAAAGTGGATGTGGTCAATACCCGCATCAACGACGATGACCCGTATATCGCGGCGCTGCGCAGTATGCTGGAGGACGACGAGACCCCGCTCAACGCCCAAATGCCTTTCGCAGCCCCACTCGCAGCCCCACTCGCGAACGCCTGATTGTTTTGGGAAGGCTTGTATAAGTTGATCCCGAGCGTTCGCTGGGTTCGCCGCCGCGCTTTTATCCCCGCTTGTGAACGCCTGATAGCCCCACTCGCGAACGCCTGATTGTTTTGGGAAGGCCTTGTATAAGTTGATCCCGGGCGTTCGCTGGGTTCGCCGCCGCGTTTCTAATATGAACAATAAAACCGGACCGGAATTCTTTGATTCCGGTCCGGTTTTATTGTTGGTTATTTACGCTATGTGGTTTGGGGTTTTATTTTTTGCGGCGGATGAATACCATGCTGGCTGCCGACGCGGCCAGGATCACCATGGAAGCAAACAGGGTGGTTGAATCGCCGGTGGAGGGGTTTGGCGCGGCGGTGGTTGCGGCAGCGGTAGCAACAGTCGTTACGGCCGCGGTTGTGGCGGCTGCGGTGGTAGTAGCGTCAGCCTCAGTAGTGGTGGGCGTGTTGTTTAATTCTTTAACGATAGCATATACGCTGAAGGAGTCGGATTCAAAGGAAATAAATGATTTGTCAGCATTTAGGTCGGTATCCATTTTGACTACTTTTCCGTCTTTATCCAAATGGTAGATAGATGTATCATCCGGAGCATAATCATTCGGAATCGGGAAGCTGACTTTCACGTCGCCGTTCGGCTGAATGACTTCGTCATTGAAAAGGAAGGAGAGATCATAAGCGTTGAAATCCTCCGCGACATCGGCCAGAGCTTTATTTATGGTGTCG
>WRDE01000128.1 GCA_009783605.1 Oscillospiraceae bacterium | reverse complement strand
GTGTCCGCCTTTGCCCGGTCGATCGACAGCTCCTATAAGCGGATCCAGTTCACCCCCGACGTGATGCCCTCAGATATCACCGGCTTCTCGATCTTCAACCCGAAGATCGGGGATTTTGAGTATAAAAAGGGCGCGGTGCTGCATCAGTTTGTGCAGGCCGACGAGATCAACCGCACCTCCTCCAAAACCCAGGCGGCGCTGTTGGAGGTGATGGAGGAACATCAGGTGACGGTGGACGGGACAACCTACGCCGCGCCCTCCCCCTTCATCGTCTTCGCCACCCAGAATCCGGCGGAATATGTCGGCACCTTCGCGCTGCCGGAGGCCCAGTTAGACCGGTTTTTCATCCGCATCTCGTTGGGATACCCGCAATTCGAGGAGGAGGTCCGGATCATCCTCTCCCGCAAGGGCGAGAACTTAGTCAAAACCCTCAACCCGGTCACCACCGCCGACGAGATCCTCGCCATCGGCCGCAAAGCCGACGAGGTGCATCTCGACGAAAAGGTCGGCAGCTATATCGTAAAACTGATCCAGGCCACCCGCGACCACCCGGCCGTCAGCCTCGGCGCCTCCCCCCGCGCCTCGATCAACTTAGCCAAAGCCGGCCGCGCCTGGGCGCTCTACAACGGCCGCGACTACGTGATCCCGGACGACATCCAGAAGATGGCGGTCAGCGTGATCGGGCATCGGCTGACGCTGAAAAGAGAAGCACGGTTTAAGAATCTGTCGGCTTATGAGCTGGTGGGGCAGATTGTGGCGGAGACGCAGGTGTTGTAAGAGTGGCGAGTGGTTAGTGGCGAGTGATGAGTGATTTTACGAGGTGAATTAGTTTTGAAAGTAAAATGTTATAGAGAATTGATTGTTTGGCAGAAAGCCATGCAATTGGTAAAGGAAATTTATTTATTGACCAAAATGCTCCCGAAGGATGAAGTATACGGCCTTTCCAGTCAAATGAGAAGGGCCGCGGTTTCCATTCCTTCCAACATTGCCGAAGGGCAGGAAAGAAATAGCACAAAGGAATTTATCAACTTTTTATCCATCGCCAGAGGTTCAAAAGCGGAATTGGAAACACAATTGGAAATCTGTATTGAAATTGGTTATTTTACAATGTTGGATGCTGAAAATGCGTTCAGCTTATCCGATGAAATAAGCAAAATACTTTCTTCGCTCACCCAAAAATTAGTGGCGAGTGGTTAGTGACGAGTGGCGAGTATTTCTTATTTATTTGGGACCTGCACAAGCCCCGGATCACTCGCCGCTAACCACTCGCCACTCGCCACTTTCAGATAGAGGTACCAAACATTATGCGCAGAAACCGCATCGGCTACAGCCTGTTGATTCTCTTTTGTATTTTCTTAGTCTGGCTGTTCGGCAACAAGCTGTCTTATACGTTGTTATATACCGTGCTGCTGTTCCCGGCTTTGTCGCTGGGGCTGACGGCGTTTTTGTCGCGCCGGCTGGCGGTTACCCAGTCGATCCCGGCCGGGCAGGCGGTCAAGGGGGATATTATCGAGTGCAGCATCCATCTGCAGAACCGCTGGCCGATCCCCTGCGGTTATCTGAAGCTCACCTATGCCCCCGACGCGGCGCTGCTGTGTGAGAATCTGCCGGTTTCGGAGCTGACGCTGCTGCCGATGACCGATATTTTGGGGCGGCTGCATTTCCGCTGCCGCCATTCCGGGGTTTTTGAGATCGGGATCGAGCAGGTGATACTGACGGATTTTCTGGGGCTGTTCACCTTTATTTCCGGCCACCGCCAGCAGCTGCTGCTGACGGTATATCCCCGGGTTTTTGAGCTGCCGGGGATGCCGCCGGCGTTGGTCAGCATGGATGTGCAGGCGCGGCAGGCGCGGGTGGAGGACGACTACTCCACCATCGTGGATTTCCGCCAGTACCAGCCCACCGACCACATGAAATTGGTCCACTGGAAGCTGTCCGCCAAACGCGGCGAGTGGGTCATCAAGAATTTCGGCAGTACCGCCGACCTGTCCACCGCTATCCTGTTAGATACCCAGCCGCCCCCCTTCGCCCCCGAACGGTATATCCGGGTGGAATTGGAGGACCGGATGCGGGAGGGGGCGGTTTCGCTGCTCAACTACTGTTCCTCCCGGGAGGAGCCGGCGGATTTCGTCTATGCCGCCCGGACGCTGCGGATCATGCCGCTGACCGAAATCGGCTTTTCCGGCCTCTACCCCATCTGCGCCTCGCTCCCCTTTTCCAGCGAGCTGTCGGCGGCGGCGGCGTTGGACGAATTCCTCAATCAAAGGCAGGAGGCCGCCAGCTATTGGATCCTCGCCGCCCATTTAGACGAGGATTTGTTTGAGTCGCTGGCGGTGCTGTATCAGAGCGGCCGGTCGCTGACGCTGGTGCTGTTCCAGTGCGCCGAACCCGCCGCCGAAGCGGTCCATGCCGCCGACGCGGCCCGGCTGGCCAAAGCCACCGCCAAATCCCGCGCCTGGCACGGCCTCTCCAACAAACCGGAGGAGATCGAACTGACGCCGGAGCAGGAACGCCTGAAGCTGTTCACCGCGCAGAAAAACCGGATAAAGAAACTGCGGGATATGGGAATACCGGTCAGCGAGATCTATCCCCGGAAGGACATACGATCCGCTTTCGCGGATCAATTGAAAATTGATAATTGAAAATTGATAATTATGATATATATCAGAAACTGCGTACAATATTCCCCATTGCAATAATTATCAATTATCAATTTTCAATTATCAATTTGCGAACGGACGTGAGCACTATGGCCCGGCAGAAACGTGAAAAAGCAAAGAAAAACCCTCTCCCGCCGAAGACGACTTCGGAGCGGGTGGCGGATGTTTTGCTGGCGCTGTGTTATTGCCTGCCGCTCGCCTATGCCGTTCTCTCCCATGTGCTGTTGGAGCCGAATCCGGTACTGATGGTTTTCTATCTGGCGGTATTTTTGGTGATGTGGACGCTGATGTTTGTCAGCTGGCGCAACGCGGTGATCGCCCAGGGGATAGTGGTCGGGACGGTTCTGCTGATTATCCTTTACAATCTGGCCGCCGGGCGGTTGGACGAATTTTTCCAAAACTGCGGCGGCGCTGTCGTCTCCTTTTTGGAGGACATGTGGTGGGAATCGATCCCGCTGACCATTCATAAGGGTTTCCTGACCGGCTTCACCGCCTGCGTCATCGCCTTTTTCGCGGCCATCTTCTCCCGCCGGTCCCGGTTTCTGCCGCTGGGGCTGCTGGGGATGGGGGTCTATCTCTGGGAATGGCTCTACGGCTATGAGAGCAACAACGCGCTGTTTTTCATCTTCCTGCTGACGATGGCGGTCTACTACATGAAAAAGGTCAATATCCGCCTGTTCGCCCGCTCCAAACTGTCCGCCCCGTCCCGGCTGTATCCGCTGACGGTGGCGCCGCTGGCGCTGGCGGTGATTATCGCGGCTTTCATGATCCCGTCGGCTGCCGAACCGGGGCTGCAGGCCAACTATATCCATGAGATCGCCACCGGCCAGATCGAGTCGCTGACCGACCTGATCGCCTTTATCAACGCGCCGGATTCCTTCCAGTTTCACCGCACCGGGTTCACCAAACGGGACGGCACCATCGGCGGCGATATCCAGCCGAACAGCGCGCCGGTGCTGGAGCTGTCCGGCCTGACCGGTCTGGGCTCCAACCGGCGGGTCTATCTCGCCGGCGGCTACCGCGACACCTTCACCGGCAACGCCTGGAAAAACACCCATACCGGGTGGGAGGAGGACGGCACGCTGCTGGAGGAGACGGTAAATGTCCGGGAGCACCTGTTCTTTTTGGAGGATAATCCCCGGGAAATGTCGGTGACCGTGAAGCCGCTGGTGATGCAAAAGGTGCTGTTTGTTCCGCAATATACCTACGGCGAGGCCTTCGCCCGGCAATACGCCATCGAAAAAAGCGGCGCCGTCGCCGCCAAATCCCCTTCCAAATCCCCCTATAAGTTGACCTTTACCCTGCCGGAGGACGCGGGGATCATTTCGCCGATCGCGCTGCGGTTCCGGGAGATCGGCCCCGGATATTACCAGCGGCAGATCGACGAATGGGAGGAGCAGTATGCCGGCTGGAACGTGGGATACCGGCCGGAGGACCGCCGGATCGGCGAGCTGCGGCTGTTCAACGACAACGCGGCGGCGGTCCGGCAGCGGTACACCCAGCTGCCGGAAGGCATCACCGAACGCACGCTGGAGCTGGCCCGGGAATTGATCCTCGACGCCGACTGCGAGCTGAGTATGGCCGAGCAGATCCGCAATTATTTTACCGATTTCACCTACACCCTGACCCCCGGCGAGGTGCCGGAGGGCCGGGATTTGGTCGACTATTTCCTCTTTGATCACCGGGAGGGCTACTGCACCTATTTCGCCAGCGCTATGTCGGTGCTCTGCCGGTCGGTCGGGCTGCCGACCCGGTATGTCGAGGGGTATTCCTCCTACGCGGAGCCGGGTATCCGGGGCAAAACCACCGTCACCAACGAGAGCGCCCACGCGTGGGTGGAGGTGTATCTGGAGGGCTTCGGCTGGTATATGCTGGATCCTACCGCCTCCCACATTTCGGCGCCGGCCCCCAGCGTTCCCTCGGCCACCTATCCCTCCGGCAATTCTACCACCGCGCCGACGCCGCCCACCGGCCCGACCCTGCCCACCGAACCCTCGGTCACCCAGCCGCAGCCGGGCGGTACCCGGATCAGCCTGCTGGTCTGGCTGCTGCCGGTCGCGGTTATCCTCGCCGCCGGCCTGACCGCCGCCGGCATATGGTGGATCGCCGGCCGGCGGTTCCGCCGGATCCAAAAAATGCCGCCCCTGCAGGCGGCCCCGGCGTATTTCATTGAGATCCTGCAGCTGCTGCGCCGCGACGGCGTAAAGATCCGCGCCGGCGAAACCGCCAACCAGCTCGGCCGCCGGTTGGACAGCGCCTACCGGTTTGATATTGCGCTGCCGCCGGACGATCCGGAACAGCAACCCGCCGCGCTGTCAGTCGGCCTGGCGCAAATAGCCGAAATCTACGCCTGGTTCGTCTACGCCAACACCAACGCCCCGGCCAACGCCGAAGACCGGATCAAAACCGGCGCCGAAACGGTCAAGCAGTATACGGCGGCGCTGCGGCAGCGTGTGAAGAAGAGACTGGGGGTCCGCGGGTGGCTCATATAACTAATGCTGAATGCTAAATTATTCGCGCAGTCGCTCATCAACCCCATAATTAAGCATTCAGCATTAAGCACTCAGCATTAATTCTCAATCCTCCACCGGTGCGGCGTTACGCCGAAGCGTTGTTTGAACAGGCGGATGAAGTGGCTTACGTGGGGGATGCCGACCTCCATCGCCGTTTCGGTCACCGACAGCCCTTCGGTCAGCAGCGCCGCGGCGCGCTGGATCCGCAGCGCTGTCAGGTGGGCCAGCGGCGGCACCCCGACGCTGGCGCGGAACTGCCGGGAAAAATATCCCTCCGACAGATTGGCCAATGTGGCCAACCGGTTCACCGTCAGCGGTTCGCCCAGATGCTTTTCCATATATTCGATCACCTGCCGGATCTGGCTGTTTGCCTGGTGCCGGCCGTTGTTTTCTTCCACCAACCCGTTTTCATACAGCGCGATCAGCAGCTCCAGCAGCAGCACCTGCAGCCGCAGCTCGGTCATAGCGTTTTGATCGTTCTGACTGTAGACCGCCGTAAGACGGTTGCAGACCGACCAGATCATCTCGTGAGCCGGGTGGGACGCCGGCACCCGGTTTTGGAAGCGCAGCCGTTCGGTCCGCAGCGCGTTGATGACCGGATGGCCGGGATTGCCGAGCATCGACAGGTCGAAGATCAGATAAAAACAGCCGCCGGGAATATTGGTGCCGGCGCCGCGGATCTGGCCGCCGTTGATCAGCAAAATATCGCCGGCATGGTAATCGGTCTCGGCGCCGTCGATGCTGACCCGGCCGTCGGCGCCGCCGCAGATGATCTCGACCCCCCGGCGGCCGGCCACCGGCAGGGTATACTGAATGGCATGGGCGACAAACCCCTGCTCCCGGTTCATCAGATTCAGCTCTAACCGGTTGCCGCCGTTGCCCCAGGCCCGGGAGATCATCTCCATCGCGCTGAAAAAAGCGTAATTCTCCGGCCGGTCGGTGACATATACCTTGATGCTCCGGATATAACAGATATCGTCGGGATCGGCGCCAAAGACAAACCACAGGTCGGTACCGTCCTCCCGGGCGCCGAAATGGGCGTCGGTCAGCCGCAGGGTCCAGGTCGCCCATTCGCCGGAGCGGAAAAAAGGCTTGTGGGTATTGATATCGTTG
>WRDE01000127.1 GCA_009783605.1 Oscillospiraceae bacterium | reverse complement strand
CGGCGATACTGACCCGGCTCCGGCATACCGGTCTGCCGGTCATTCATGATATTTTTGAGAATGCGCACTATTATTTTTTGGTTATGGAATATATTGAGGGGGATCCGTTAAACAGGGTGATAGAAACGGCCGGCGCTCAACCGGAAGCCGACGTGGTCCGGTGGGGACGCCAGCTCTGCGGCGTGCTGCAATATCTGCACGCCCAGCCCCAGCCGATCATTTACCGGGATATGAAGCCCAGCAATATCATGCTGAAGCGGGACGGGAACGTGGTTTTGATTGATTTCGGCGCGGCGCGGGAATATAAAAACGCCAGCGCCGACGATACCACATATATCGGGACCTACGGCTACGCCGCGCCGGAGCAGTACGGCAGCGGGCAGACCGACGCCCGGACCGATATCTACTGTCTCGGGGTGACGCTGTATCATTTGGCTACCGGCTATGATCCGCGTCTTCCGCCCTATGAGGTGTGGCCGGTCCGGGAGATCAACCCGAATCTGTCGAAAAAATTGGAGCTTGTGATCCAAAAATGTACCCAACAGAACCCGGAGAACCGGTATCAGTCGGCGGAGGAGCTGCTGCGGGAGCTGAAGCGGATACGGCCAAAAGAAGGCATGGCGGCGGGTCTTTTCCGCGTTGCTGGAAGGGATGCGCGGGAAGGAAACACCGCGACGGTTGAACGAATCCCGGCAGAAATCGGAACCGAGGTTTTGCCCGCGGAACAGGCCGGATTATGGGAACGGGAAACCGTGGATATCGACGGCGAACTGCGGCGAAAAAGGATCATGATCGGGCTGATCGGCTTGGTTTGTCTGATGGTTGTGGTGATAACCGGTTCGCTGTTGGCGCTGTCATCGAATGCCAACAGGAACGGACCGGCGCCGGAGCGTCCGGGGGAAAGCACAGTGCCGGTAAACACCGGTATATCCAGCGAATACCCGGCGGTGACGACCACGGCCGCCGGTACATACGATATGAGAGAGGACATGCCGGGCGCGGATCCCGGCGGGTATCTTATCAGGCCGAACGCGGCAATGACCGAGACAAAAATCACCGAAACAACCGCCGGAACGAATTCGGCGGCGACCGTGGCGGCGGAGAATACGACGGAATCCTTGGAGGAGATGACCACTCCGGCAGCAACCGCCGCGACAACGGCGCCCCCTGTTACCCCGCTCTATAGCCCCGGGGATATTGCCGCTATCAACAGGATGATTGATAACAATGGGTTGGACTGGCCTAAAGCCCCGTCTGACGGGTCAAGTGTGCCGCCGGACTGGGGAGGGGTTGCCTGGCATGACGGCAGCGCAAATAAAAGAATCAGAGAGCTCAGTTTATGGGGAGAATCCTTGACGGGAAGTTTAGATTTATCCGGACTCGATAAGCTGGACGGTTTGTACTGCAATAACAATGATTTAACTGCTCTGGACGTGAGCAAAAATACTGCGCTCATAATTTTAGCTTGCAGCGATAATCATTTAACCGCGCTGGACCTGAGCAAAAATACTTCGCTGGCATGGTTATTTTGTGATAATAACCATTTCAAATCCAGAGACGATATAATCGGCATTGATACTATAGAGAATGTTGTTTTTGACCCGCAGAATTAATCGTTTATTTTATAGTCATTGAACTATACTGTTTATAAATCAGCTTGATACCGGCTGAAACAGCAATTTTACCTGCTTTGGGGGTTTTCCATGTTTTCCACCATCATCATCGGCGGCGGCGCGGCGGGATTGGCAGCCGCCACTTTTTTGGCGCGGCGGCTGCCGGAGGGCCGTGTTTTGGTATTGGAAAAAGGGGCGCGGGTGGGGAAAAAATTGCTGGCGACCGGCAACGGCAGCTGCAATCTGTCGAATAAGAATACCTCCGCTGCCAATTACCACGGCGCCGATCCGGCCTTCGTCTCCCCCGCTCTCGCGGCGTTTCCGCCGGAAGCTGCTATGGATTTTTTCGCGTCGATCGGGGTGATCTGTAAAACCCGGACGGACGGGCGGGTCTATCCCCTCTGCGAACAGGCGGCGGCGGTGCTGGACGCCCTGCGGCTGGCCGGAACGGCGGGCGGGCGCGAATGTCACTGTGAAATTCGCAATGATATGGCGGTCACCGGACTGCGCCGGGGCGGGGATAACTGGACCGTTTCGGCGGACTCCGAAGAATTTTCGGCCCGCTGCGTCTTAGTCGCCGCCGGCGGCGCCGCGTCCCCGTCATTGGGCGGCGGAAACGACGGATACCGTCTGTTGGAATCGGCCGGTCACCAAAAACTGCCGTTATTCCCGGCGATCGTGCCGATCAAAACCGATACGGCGTATATCAAAGCGATGCAGGGCATCCGGGTCAACGGCACGGCGGCGCTGCTGCATAACGGCAAACCGCTTGCCGCCGAAACCGGTGAGATCCTGTTCACCGCCTACGGCCTTTCGGGGCCGGCCGTCATGCGGCTGGGACGGGCGGCTGCCGACTGGGAGCGGCGCCGGGAGGGCGAGCTGACGGTGTCGCTGAATCTGTTACCCGGATGGAATCCGGACCGGCTGACGGATGAATTGGCGCGGCGGAGGCTGCTGCCCAGCCGGACGGCCGAAAACTGGCTTACCGGTCTGCTGCATAGCCGGGTCGGGCAGACAGTGGTCCGGCGCGCCGGATTATCCCTCACCCGGCCATTGGATTCTCTCGTCCTCGAAGAAATCCGGGCCGCCGCCGGCACGGCGCTGGCTTTTCCGGCGGTTGTGGAAGGCACTGCCGGCTGGAGCGCGGCGCAGGTAACCGCCGGCGGTATCGCCACAGCGGAATTCGACCCGGT
This sequence comes from Oscillospiraceae bacterium, assembly GCA_009783605.1. Taxonomy (GTDB): domain Bacteria; phylum Bacillota; class Clostridia; order Oscillospirales; family Acutalibacteraceae; genus WRDE01. The sequence continues at coordinate 3,515 of WRDE01000127.1, read as the reverse complement.
CACCATGCAATCCCGTCTCGCCCCCGGCCTGTTCGCCGCCGGCGAGGTACTGGATATCGACGGAGACTGCGGCGGATACAATCTGCAATGGGCCTGGAGCAGCGCCAATGCCGCCGCCGAAGGGATTCTCCGGTATTTGAGAAAAAAATAAATTTTTTATATTGACAAACCGTTGTGCATATTGTATTATATGTGTCGCCGGTTAAAATTCGGGGGCATAGCTCAGCTGGGAGCGCAGACTAAACGGTAACACACCCCTAATTTTCACCCCGAATGAATGGCATCTTTTTCTGGAAGTTTTAACCATTGTTTAGTATGTCATTCACCCGCCCGCCGGGTGAATGGCACCCCAAATTGAATATTACCATCTAAGGGGGCGTAGCTCAGCTGGGAGAGCGCTTGAATGGCATTCAAGAGGTCATGGGTTCGATCCCCACCGTCTCCACCATAGAAAAGAGCTTGCGATCCTATCGCAGGTTCTTTTCTATTCCTCCTTAGATCTAAAAAATCTAAGGAGGGCTTGCAAAATGAATGGAAATGAAGTAAACTATCGTCTTGAAAATGACGATACGGGAGAAGAAAATATGGGTGAATATATGTTTCGTGAATACCAAAAGGTTTGTGTTGAGCGCGATGCTTTACGCGAAGAAGTCAGATTGCTTAAAGAACATTACAATGGACGCCCGGATCCCTGCGGACAGGACACCTCCGATTATCAATTTATGCAGTACGAAAAATACCGGGATAAATGTGATGCTTTGACGAAGGAATTGGCTTTGTTGCGTGGCGAAAATTCCGCTCCTATCGAGCAAGGTATGACCGATTTCCAGTTTAAACAATACGAAAAACTCCGGGATGACCGTGATAACTTGAGATCAGAAAATTCAGCGTTACAAGATGAATGCGAAAAATTAAGACAAGAGATAAATAAGCTACGCGGCGAGGGTTTGGAATAGCCCTCGTTTTTTTATGCGCTCTCACTTTCTGAAGATGAGACAACACTTTCCTCCAGACAGATCCCCAGTTCCTCACAATTCACCGTCAAATCAATCTCGATCTCATAATCCCGTCTGACCCGCACAGCTTTCATGATATGGGATAGAATCATTTTCTTGGTTTCTATCCCGCATTCGTCATACATATCTGACCATGTTCTAACATTGTCAAATTGCTGCGAAAGACCCGCTTTCATTTGTTCGTTGTTTTCCAGCTTTTCGATGAACTGTTGGACAAGCTGCTCTGCCGCGAGCATTTTCCCCCGCGCTTCATCGTGTAACTTATTGAGAAGTTCGGAATCCAATTTACTTTCGCCGCGAATGATTTTAATGACTTCCGTTTCGTACTCCCTGACTTCCGCCGAATGTGCTTGATGTGCCGCTCTCGCTGTTGTCAGTTGTATTTTTAACTCAGCGATCTGTTCGGCGTAGCGATCCTCCACGATAGATTCCTTCGGCAGCTCGCCGATCCTGTCAAATAAGCCACGGACAATGGTATCTATGAGTTTATCCAGTTTATCCACGGTATACCCGGTCTGCCCGTCACATTTTTGTGTGTGGCGGGTTTTGTTGTAGCAGACATACCGTGTCCGGGCCGTTTCGGTTATTTCGCCATCTTTTTTGACATACTTCTTCCCGCTGGTGCTGACGACCAGACGCGCTCCGCAGTGGCCGCAAAATATATTTCCGGATAACAAGGAATTACCTGTGGTGTTCAATGGGATTGTGCGGATGTCCTGATATTTTGAAGAGCGCTGTTCGAGCTGCTTTTGTATGCTTTTGAATATTTCCGGCGTAATAATTTGTAGGTCAGGAAAGATCTCGGACATCGTTTCGCCGCTGCGAAGGACACCTGTATAGGCGACATTCCGCAGCATATGATACACGCTGGCATTGGTAAAATTCTCGCTTTTACGCGTTCTATATCCGTGTTCCGTCAGGTAGCTGGCGATCCGTTGGGAGCCGTAACCTTGCGTATACGCAAGGTTGAACACCATACGCACAACTGACGATTCTGTATCATCGATCATGATTTCATAGAGCTCATGATTCTTTTTGTTGAACCGCCCCTGCTTCTCCAGCCGGTAACCATACGGCGCAGAACCACCGCGGAACCGACCCTCCTGCACGATCTGCCCCAGTCTGGTTTTCGTCCGCATCGAGGTTTTTTCGCTCTCGCCGGACGCCTGCCAGAAGCGTATATAGTTGGTCAGCTTGTCCACATGGTGATCCAGCCGCTGTTCGCCTTCCTTGACGCTCCATACCTCGATTCCATGTTTGACAAACCATTCGACCACGAACGGTGTTTCGTCATCGATGCGCCCGATCCGGTCGAACATGAATACCAGCAGGACATCGAATTCGCCATGCGTGGCGGCGTCTTTCAAATCCTGGATGGCATCGCGGTTTTCCGCTGACACCTTGTACCCGGATATACCTTTTTCTTCGAATTCCTTACCGACGATCCAACCCTGCTTCTCTGCGAATTCGCAACAGGATTGTTTTTGCATAGGGATATCATCGCGGTCCTTATCTACTTGTTTTTTGGTAGACACGCGATATAATGTATAGGCTATTTTTGTATTCCGCATGAAACTATCATCCTCTCTGTTGTTTTTTGAGATTGATGGTAGTTTTTTACGGATACCGCATATTCACTTGTCAAGGTGCGGAAAAACGGGGCTGTTATATTACGGTTTTCTGATCCCGTTAATCATCATTTGCTTAACCATGTCGATGCTTACAGTTTCATGCTTTTTTCGGTTAAAATTTATTATGACATGGCATCCGTTTATTGTCTGTTTTACTTGGTTTCTATAGGGATGCAACGATATGGTTCTATCCATCTTTTTCTCCTTTACTATACTACACTCTGCCGGAAAAGTCTATCGGAACAAGTGAAATACGGCCCGTAAAACCACCAAAGATTCGAGCCGGAATTTGTTGCTATTTTACGATATCCAAGCAGCACAACATCGCCTGTTCCACCGCTTGCATTTGTTTATCGCTCAGGGTTCCCATATATTCGGTCAGCCTATCCTTAGCGACTGTACGAATCTGCTCTGTCAAGGCTACCGATTCAAACGGCAGCCAGTCATTGGCGACGGTCACATGGGTGATCTGCCCGTTTTTCGGTTTAGAGGTCCCCTCGTTATATTTTTTTGATTTCCTGTGTCCCGGGGCTTGAATTTGTTTTTGTCTTATGGTAAACTACAGAAGAAGCGTATAGATGGCAAAATTCCTGCGATCATATTAAAAATGAACACAGAAGCCTGCCATTTATACAATTCATCACTGTACTCGTGTTTCTCTTGGTTCGGGAGCACGAGTACATTCTTATAGATATCCCGAATATATTGCTGAATATGTTTTATATTACCACGATTACATTGTCATGTCAAGTCAGAAAAGCAAGCCACCACGGAAATCAATTTTGGCAAGGAGAGAAGAAACGTAACAGATAGGCAGGATCGAGCAAGCAATCAAACATCATCTTTGAGATGGGGCGCTTTGAAGCTG
>WRDE01000126.1 GCA_009783605.1 Oscillospiraceae bacterium | reverse complement strand
GTCGAGGTCGCCGTAGACGATCAGCGCGAGGGTGCGCGGGATCGGGGTGGCCGACATGACCAAGGTGTGGGGATGCTGCCCCTTGCCCGCCAGCGCCGCCCGCTGGTTGACCCCGAACCGATGCTGCTCGTCGGTGACCACTAACCCCAGATTGCGGAAGATCACCCCCTCCGAGATCAGCGCATGGGTGCCGACCGCGAAGGGCAGTGAGCCGTCGGCCAGCCCGGCCAGAATCTCCCGTTTCCGGGCCGCCGGCAGACTGCCGGTCAGCAGCGCGACCGGGATGCCAGCCGGCTCCAGCAGTTTGGAGAGCGAGCGGTGGTGCTGTTCCGCCAGGATCTCGGTGGGGGCCATCATCGCCGCCTGCCAGCCGTTTCGGATCAGCGAATAGGCCACCCCGGCGGCCACCGCGGTCTTGCCGGAGCCCACATCCCCCTGCACCAACCGGCTCATCGGGTGGTCCCCCCGCAGCATATCCCGCAGGCACTCGCCGATCGCCCGCCGCTGGGCAACCGTGAGGGTGAAGGGCAGCAGCGGCAGATACTCTTCGGTATAATCGGCGGTCAGCCGGACCCCGGTGGCGGCGCGGGTGCGGCCCTTCAGCCCCAGCAGCCCCAGCCCCAGCAGCAGCAGCTCCTCGAAAATCAGCCGGTCCCGGGCGGTTTTCGCCGCGGCCATATTTTCCGGGAAATGGATGTTGGTCAGCGCCTCCCGCATTGAGCAGAGGCTGTGCCGCCGGCGCAGCTCCTCTGGCAGCGGATCCTCGTCCAACGCCGGCCCCAGCTGCCGGATGGCTTCGGAGACGGTGGATTCGATGATCCGGGAGGACAGCCCCTCGGTCAGCGGATAGATGGGGCGGATCCGGACATTGTCCACCGCCTCGATCTGAGGCGACGCCATTTCAAACCGGTGCCAACCGTTAGTGACGGTGCCGAGAAAGAGATATTCGCCGCCCCGGCGGAGCTGTTGTGCCAGGAATTTGGTGTTGAACAACGTCACCTGCATCCCGTTGGCCCCGTCGCTGACGGTGAATTTGTACAGCGTCAGCCCGGGTCGAGGCATACTCTCGGCGATAGGGCTGAGGATATGCCCGCGGATACAGCAGGGCTGTCCCTCCGGGGCGTCTGCGATTTTGACCGGCGCCGACCAGTCCTCATAGCCCCGCGGAAAATGCCGCAGCAGCTCCCGCACGGTGGTTATGCCCAGCTTGCGGAAGGCGGCGGCCCGTTTGGGGCCGATACCTTTGAAGGTATCCAATTTTGTGGTGAAGAAGGTCATAGTTATATCCTAAAATCCCAGCCAAGCATATTCCCGGTCAGTCTTGAGGCAACCGGGTCGGCTTCGCAGGCGTCGGTACGCAAAGCGCTGATGAGGATGGCTCCCGTGCCGGCTTTTATGGCGAACAGCGGGGTGCCGCCGAAGCGTTTGTAGTCGGTGGGTTTGTTGATGTAGCCGTGCCACTCCAGCGTTTCAGCCAGCACATGGATATCCGGGTCAAACCGGTCGACGCTGTAGCGCCCCAGCGCGGTGTAAGGCACCTCCCGCCCGTCGGCGAACCAGGAGATATCCAGTTCGCCGATCCCGTCGAATATGGAGTTTTCCGGTCGGTTCATCGTCACGATCTCCTGCCGGTGGGTCTTAAAAGGCGCGGCTTTGCCGCCGATCAACCCTTCCGGCAGCTCCCCCTGCTCCAGCAGGATGACTTTTCCGCCGGCTTCGGCATAGCTGCGGATGCCCGGAGCGGTATCACCGCTTATTGCGCCGGTGATAACCAGCCGCCCGCCGGAAATGGCGGCGGGATCGGTGCATGCGCTGGCTTTCAGGCCATACCGCTCCAGCAGACCGCGGGCGCTCTCGTCACCGGCGAGATAATAGCAGGATTCTCCGCAAACCGCATTACCGCCGCTCCATTCCCTGTCGCAGAGCAGCAGATCGTATTCGTTGACCGATACAACCCCGCCGTTCGCGCGTACTTTCAAAATCAGCCGGGCTTCGGTGCGGCCGGCGGGTAATTCCGGCGGCAATTGTAAGGATAATGTTTGCGCCGCCGTCTGGAAATAGGGCAGGGTATCGTACTGCCATGTTGCGGAAGCCAAAATATTGTTATCCGCAGCCAATGACACCTCCACCTGCGGCGATTCCAGCGTCTCCTGCCGGTTGGAATCGTTGATCAGCGTGATGTCGGTCTGCAGCATATCGCCGGCGTAGAAATGCCGCCCCCACAGCTCGGCGCTGGCCAGCACCGGCTGGTAGGCCATCTTCAGCCGCCGGGCCGACAGCATCGGCTGGACGCGTCTGGCGTCGTGCTGGTGGTAGAACCAGGTCTCGAAGGCGAACAGGATGACGCCGCAAGTGCGGTGGTGCTCCACCCGGCGGAACATCTCGGCCAGCTCCTTGGTCAGCATAGCGTGCCGGCTCAGGAACCAGGCCGGGTCGGCGTTTTCATAGGCGCGTTTGCCCACCGTGGTCTGCGGCGTCTGGTGCAGGAACAGATAGGCCCGGGTCGGCAGCCCATCCTCCGCCCGGGGGTACCCCACCGAGCACTCCTGCGACATACAGGGGCGGCCGGGGGTGGTATAATCCCGACCGAATTCGCCGTTCATATAGTGGAAAAAGCTGGGGTTGTACCAACCGAAATAGCCGTGGGGGTCATCCATATCGCCGTCGTCCAGCCGATTCGGCAGGATGATCCGCTCATACCGCCCCGACCGCCGGGCGTGCTTGCGGAAGTAGGCGGAATCGGCCACCAACGGCAGATGCGGCGCGGCCTCCCGGGCGGCCCGGATGCCGCCCTCGAGGATCCGGCCCTTCTCGGCCACCACCTCGTCCGGCGCGTCATGCAGGTAAAACTTCATCTCGTTGTTCATGGTCAGCAGGAACAGCGACGGCCGGTTGCGGTGCCGCCGGATCAGTTTGTCCAACTCGGCGATCCACAGCTTGATCGACCGTTTGCTGGGGATATGCTCTAACATCAGCCAGCTCCAGGTCCCCTCAAAGGACACCAACAGCCCCGCCTCGTCGGCGGCGTCCAACCAGGCGCTGCCCCAGGGGGCCACATGGGTGCGGGTGGCATTGACATGGTGCTCCAGCGCCAGCGAGATGAATTTTTTCGCCAGCTCCCGGTCGTTGGGCTTGACATGGGCCGGCATGTGGTTGCCGCCCCGGATCCACAGCGGCTGGCCGTTATACAGCAGCGTCTCGCCGTCGAAAGCCACCGTCCGGAACCCCACCTGTTCGGTATAGGTGTCGAGAATATCGCCGTTGTGGGTTATCGTAAACGTGAGATCATACAGATTCGGCGCCCCCGGGCCCCACAGCAGAGGGGCGGATTTGGCTGAACGAAAATTCAATGTACGCCGCTCCCCCGGGCTGAGGGTATAGGTCTCCACCACGCCGCCGCAGAGCCGTTGGCCGGTGGATTGGTGGATCAGGGTGTAGGATATGGTAACCTCTTTCGGCTGGCCGCCGCCGTTGGCATAGGTCACCTCAATGGCGGCGTCCTCCAGCGTCGGGTTGAAGAAACAGTCGGCCAGATGAACCGGGTCGCTGATGATCAGCCGCACGCTGCGCCAGATGCCGCCGGGGTTGCCGCCGTAGAAGCCGTGGGCGATGTCGTCGGTGCAGAATTCCCGCCGTTCCACCGTGATATTCGTTTCCGCGCCGTCGAGGATATCCCAGGCCGTCGCGTAGTTGTCGTCAATGGTGGAGGATTTGACCGCGTGCTCGGATTCGTTGGTCAGCCGCCGGTGGACCTCCACCGCGAGGATGTTGCGCCCCTCCCGGACATGGGCGCTCACGTCGATCTCGATCGGGGTGAACATGCCGATGTTTTCGCGGACCTTGACGCCGTTGAACCAGACCGCGCTGATCAGCGCGATCCCTTCGAAGTCGATTGCCACCCGCTTGCCGGTGATGCCCCGGGGCAGGTCGATGGCGTGGCGGTACCAGGCGGATTTGGTCCGGCGGTAGTCGAAGGTCTGGTTCCGGCAGCGGATATCCTCCTCCACATGGTAGGTGTCGTTCATCCCCTTGTTCAGCTCCCGCATAGTCTCCCCCTCCAACCAGGCGTGGAGCGGGACCCAGGACGAGGGGACCGGCATCACATGGAAGGCGGAATCATCACAGGTAGTGGCGAGTGGCGAGTGGCGAGTGGCGAGCGAAGTCATCTCATAATCCGGGCAGAACAGCCAGTTGCCGTCGAGCGGGAGGGTCAGCCGTTCCTCGGGCAGGGCGGGGACCGAAAAGGGGCGGTAGGCAGCCCGCTGTTTTTTGCGCAGGGCCTCCCGTTCGGGCGGGGTGAGGGTGACTTCGGCCAGATAATCCGGCGCCGCCGTGATATTTTCCAGCGCATCGGCGTCAGCTTCGGTCACGCTGACGTCTTTGAATTGGGCCGGGAGATAACTCCCGCCGAGCGAGATCCCGCCGGTCTGCCAGGGGGCGTCCTCGTCCCGGACGCGGATGAGAGGTTGTTTGCCGGCAAAGGATTCGCCTTCTTTTCCTAACCAGACGGCGATATCTTTTCCGGCGCAGACGATCTGAAACCGGTACCAGACGCCGGGGACCGGTGAAAACGCGAGCGGGCGCAGGGCCAGCATTTTGTCATACCCCTCGGCGCCTAACCGCGCCAGGTAGAGATGGTTGTTGGCTCCGCCCCGCAACGCTGCGACATACCGGAAATCGCGGCTATGATGCCGGAACCCGGCCCAGATCTGGACCTGGGTTGCGTCCTCGGGCGCCCGGGCGGAAAAGGTAAGCGCCATATTCCCCGATTCCGGCCCGTCCGCCGCCGTCCACCCGTCGGTCACGGTCAAAATCCCGTCCCCGGCGCAGAAACTGCCTCTGCCAAAAGTCTGCCACCCGCCGTTGGGGGCGAAATTGTCAAAAAACTGTCGGTTCATAATTCTACTTCTCCTGAAAAACTGATGCGTATATTATAGGATAAAACGGGGCAGTTGTCCAGAAGAAAGTTCGGGGCTCGCACGAACCCCGAACTTTTCTTTCAATTTACGAACCGCTCTTTGCGGATCCGGAAGATCCGGCGCAGGATGCCGCCGAACATTCTGGGGCTTCTGACAACCACGATTTGCAATTTGACCATTCCCCTCTTGTGAAAATCATAGACTTACGGAAGCCTATCTAACAGCTCCGGAGCTTGGCTGCGCCGATCACCACCAACGCGGCAGCGGCCAGTACCAGGATCAGCCTGGCCGGGCAGAGGGTGGCGACCAGCAGACCGGCGCCGAAAGCCGCGCCGGCAACGGTGAAGCAATCTTTGTCTCTCATCAGGACGGACACTCCTTTTCCCCGGCAAAATGGATGATTCGGGGTCTTTACTATATGGATATGCGCCAATTAGAGAAAACGTTACCGGAGGCTTGTCGGAAAATTGTAAATGGCAAATAATAAAACAACAAATAAAAAAATGGCAAATAGAACAATCTACCTGCCATCAATAATTTTCAATTATCAATTTTCAATTTAAATAACGCCTGTTCCCACCAATACCGCGAAGACGGCGGCGAGGAGACAGTAGATGCCGAAGATATAGAACTTTTGGTTTCGGATCAGGACTTTGATGAATTTAATCGAGAGGAAACCGAAAACGGCGGCGGCGGCGAAACCGGTCAGCAGATTGAGCGGTTGGATGCCGCGGAACATCGGGTCGAGAGCGAAACCGTATGTGTCGATAGCGTCCTTCAATTCCAGCAGCCCGGCGCCCAATATGGCCGGGATCGAGAGGATGAAAGCGAACCGGACGGCGAAATCCTTCCGCAGCCCGCCCAGCAGCCCGCTGAAAATGGTGGAGCCGCTGCGGGAAAGCCCCGGCAGAATGGCGACGGCCTGGAAAATACCCACCAAAAGCGGCGTTTTCATCGGAGCGTCGGATTCACCGTATTTCCCGCGGTTGAAGCTGTCCACCAAAAACATGAAAATAGCGGTGACCACCAACATGGCCGCCACGACGAAGATGTTTTTCATAACGCTGTCTAAATCCAGCATTTTGATGCCGACACCGGCCAATACGGCGGGGATGGTACCGATGATGACCATCAGCAAAAACCGGCGTTCGGGTGTATTGAAATCGGGTTTGTCCTTGACAAGACCCACCAGCACGCCGAAAAATTTGACAAGATCCACCAACACACCGAAAAATTCCCGGATCAGCATCCAGACATCCTTATGGAAAACCACGATCACCGCCAGCAGCGTGGCGAAATGCAGCAATACCGAAAAGGTCAGATTTGTCTCGCCGGCCTCGCCGATCAATTCGTTGTAGATCACCAAATGCCCGGAACTGGACACCGGCAAAAACTCGGTCACCCCCTGAATAAT
>WRDE01000125.1 GCA_009783605.1 Oscillospiraceae bacterium | reverse complement strand
TGCTGCTGATCCGCGCCTCGGACAGGTGGGGCTATGTGTCCGCGTCGGTCTACGGCGCCAGCCTGATCATCCTGTTCACCATGTCCTGCCTCTACCACGCCATCTCGCATCCCACCGCCAAATATGTGATGCGGGTGTTCGACCACACCTCGATTTTCTTGCTGATCGCCGGCACCTATACCCCGCTGACGCTGGTGACGCTGCGGGCGGAAATCCCGTGGTTGGGCTGGAGCATTTTCGGGGTGGTCTGGGCGGCGGCGGCGGTCGGGATCACGCTGACCGCCGTCAGCGTCGAGCGGTTCAAGAAGTTCGCGATGGTCTGCTATATCGCCTCCGGCTGGTGTATCGCCGCGGCGATCGTCCCGTTGATGAAAATCATGGATACCGCCGGCCTGATCCTGATGCTGATAGGCGGAATCGGCTACACGGTTGGCCTGGTGTTCTACGCGCTGAAAATCAAATACATGCACAGCATCTGGCACCTGTTCGTATTAGGCGGAGCGGTGGCGCATTATTTTTGTGTGTTGTTTTATGTTTTATAGCAGTGGGCACTGACCACTGTCAACTGTCAACTTCTAACTCCCCCCTCCCCATCATATACTACCATATCAATGATTGGGGTGTGGGATATGGTACTTGTGATCCGTAAGAAGGCTATTTTTATTGCGTTGGGGTGTGTGGCGCTGCTGCTGTTGATTCCTTTGGCGGCGCGGCTGATGCCGGAGGCGGCCGCGCCGGCGGCTGGGGGCGCGGTCAGCTGGGGGCTGAGCTTTCCCGGCGGCAGGCAGCCGCCGGTGGGTAACGCCACGGCCGACGAGCTATTGAAATACAACGCCTGGTACCGCTGTCCGGGCGGCGAAAAGGTGATCTATCTGACCTTCGACGCCGGATATGAGAACGGACATACCGGGAAGATTTTGGATACATTGAAAAAACACGACGTCAAAGCCGCGTTTTTCTTGGTGGGCAACTATCTGGATACCGCGCCGGAATTGGTCAAACGGATGGCGGCCGAGGGGCATTTGGTCGGCAACCATACCCTGAGCCACCCGGATATGTCGGCCATCGCCGATCCGGAGGCGTTCAAAAAAGAGCTGACCGGTCTGGAGGAGAAATACCGCGCCATCACCGGCGGCGAGATGCCGAAATTCTACCGGCCGCCCCAGGGCAAATACAGCACCGCCAATCTGCTGCAGGCCAAGGCGCTGGGATATGCCACCGTGTTCTGGTCGCTGGCCTATGTGGACTGGTACGAGGACGACCAGCCGACCGCCCAGCAGGCCTTCGACAAGCTGATTCCCCGGATCCACCCCGGCGCCATCGTCCTGCTCCACAGCACCTCCGCCACCAACGCCGAAATCTTAGACGAACTGCTGACCCGCTGGAAAGCGCTGGGATATGGGTTCGGGGGGCTGGGGGAGTTGAGAATTGAGAATTAAGAATTAAGAGTTAAGAATTGGAAGTTGAGAGTGGATAGGGATTAGGGGATGGCAGCATCTGATGGCGGGCGGATCATTGTACATTATACATTCACACAAACTTCCGCTTACTCTCCAAAACCAGCCCCACCACCCGCACCTCTAATACGTTGGCGCCGTCGAAGCGGCGGGGGGGGTAGTAGGGGTTGACGCTGTGCAGCTCGATCCAGTCACCGCCGTAGAGTACCTTTTTGACCAATCCCTCTTCTCCGCCCACGATTACCACCGCGTATTGGCCGGAATCCACCGAATCCTGTTTGCGGACCAGCACCAGATCGTCCTCGTTGATAGCCGGGGCCATGCTGTCGCCGGCGACCTTGAGCCAGAAAAGGGTTTCGTCCCGGTGCAGCCGGTCTTTTTGGACCGTTTCCTCCCCGATCAGCTCCTCCACCACCTCGCCGCCAATGCCGCCGCGGACCGCGCCGAGGATCGGGATGCTGGCCAGCTCGCCTAACCGGACGGCGTTCTGCTCTAACCAATCGCCGGCGGCAGCCGAGCTGGCGGCATTGCCGGTGTCCGGTCCGTTTTCTTCCCCCCTCAGCCAGGCGGGGGAGACGCCGAAATGGGCGGCAAGGCGGTACATGGTCGGCAGGTTGATCCGGGCGGTATCGCCGTTTTCCCAGCGGTATACCGTCGAGCGATTGACACCCACAAGCCGCCCGATCTGCTCCAGCGTCTCCCGTGCCGCCACCCGGCAGGATTTAAGCCGCCGGGCGGAGAGTTTTTCGTTCATTTTGAAAGGCCCCCTTTTTGAGTTGAGAGTTGACAGTTGAGACCGTAGGGACGGCCTTTGGCCGTCCGTCCCGCGGCTGCGCTGCAATGAATTTGTGCAGACAACGCGGACGGCCAAAGGCTGTCCCTGCGCACCATATTAGTAGACCGCGATAATTATGCATTATGAATTGCCAATGATTTTCCCCATCAATAAGTGTCCCGGCTCCACTAAAATCCCGCTCTCTGCGGCGGTTTTTTCGGTGAATTTCTTGGCGTCACCACTCGCCACTCGCCGCTCGCCACTGATCACTGGCTTCTCGCCACTGGCCACTGGCCACTGATCACTGACCACTGACCGATACAGGAGATACGGTACCGGATCGGCGGTGTGGGTGCGGACCTTGAGGGGGGTGGGGTGGTCCGGCAGGATGGCCAGCGTGAAATCCCCGAAGGCGGGCAGCTTATCCAACAGACGGGACAGCACCCGCCGGTCGATGGCTTCGATGGCGGCGACTTTATTTTCCGACTCGCCCCGGTGGCCGCATTCGTCCGGCGCCTCGATGTGGATATAGACGTAATCGGCCCCCTCCGACAGCGCGGCGATGGCGGCGTCGGCTTTGCCCTCAAAATTGGTGTCGAGATAGCCGGTGGCGCCCGGGACCTCGCAGACAGTCATACCGGTCAGCCGGGCGATCCCCTTCAACAGATCCACCGCCGAAATCATCGCCCCCCACAGCCCGAAAGTTTCCGAAAAAGCCGGAAGTTCCGGCCGGCTGCCCGCCCCCCAGAACCAGACGGCGTTGGCCGGCGGCAGCCCCCGGGCAACCCGGGCAAGGTTGACCGGATGATCACTCAAAATCTCAACGCTCCGCTCCATAATCCCCCGCAGCGCGGGGTCAGCAGGCAGATGCGGCCCGATGACCTGGCCGGTGATATCGTGGGGAGGGGTCAGTTGAGCGGTGAGCGGTGAGTAGGGACGACCTGTGGTCGTCCGCATATTGACATCTGCACCGGCGGCAGCCTCACTGTCCACTGTCCACTCGCCACTCACCACTGAACCGTGCCGCACTAAACAGTGCCGGTAGGCGGTTCCGGGGTGGAAATCGAATGTCTGGCCGCCGAAGTGTTGCTGCATTGTTGCGATTAGCAACGCGGCTTCGGCGGTGTGGATGTCGCCGGCGCAGTAGTCCAAGAGGCGCTTTTCGGGGTATGGCTCGTCCGGAGACAGGGTTACCAGATTACAGCGCAGGGCCATGTCGCCCGGGTTTAATGTGACCCCGAGGTTGGCGGCTTCCAACGGCGAACGGCCGGTATAATACCGGGCGGGATCGTAGCCCAATACCGAGAGATTGGCGATATCGCTGCCGGGCGCCATCCCCGCCGGCACCGTCCGGACCAGCCCCAGCTCGCTCTTGGCGGCCAGCGCATCCATATGCGGTTTTACCGCCCGTTCCATCGGCGTTTGCCACCCGGGCGCAGGAATATCCGACATGCCGTCGCACAAGAGGATGATGTATTTCATGGGGAGGGTCCTTTCCGAAATGTACAATGTATAATGTACAATGTACAATGATTTGCACTAAGAAGAATCAGCGTGAACTACAGTATATCATATATTTTGCGGGGATACAACAGATCTTGATAAAACATCCGGACAATCCCCCGGCCCTGCGCAGACCGCTTGCGGTCTGCTTGCCACTCCCCTTTCAAAAGGGGGCCGGAAGCCACTATATGAGAGATAAAGCCCCCTTTTGCAAGCAATGTCAATAGATTAAGGAAGTAGGGACGAGCACAGTTCGTCCCTACGTTAAAAAATCATTCTATGCATTATGCATTATGAATTAAGAATTGAGTTGGCTGTTGCCCTGGGTGACGTGTAAAAGAGTTGTTTGAAAGCCGGGGATATGATATACTGGATTCAATACACCGTTAGGAGATCGGAACAATGAAAGAATATGATTGCGTCGAATTGATCGTTGAAAAAGAGCAATATACCAAAGATGGTGTCCATATAGGCATGACCGGCTGGATTTGTGATCCCCGTTCTATAGATGAAACATGGCTTGTCTGTTTCGACCAATATGGGGATCTACCGAATATTGCAACGATCTCGGTCAAAGAAGAAGATTTAAAATTGGTTTTTACCGGCATTCCATATCAGTCTGATTGAAAATCAAAACAACAACTACCGGGGCGGCCATAACATCATGACCGCCCCGGTTTATATTATTTCGTGCAAACAACTGTCAACTGTCAACTATCAACTATCTAACCCGTCCCCCGACAACCCCGTCATCCGCAAATATTACCTTCACATCCTCGCCCGCGTCGGACGCCAATATCATCCCCTGGCTCTCGACGCCGCAGATGACGGCGGGTTTCAGGTTGGCGGCTAAGATCACCTTGCGGCCGACCAGATCGTCCGGCGCGTAGAACTGGGCGATACCGGAGGCGACGGTGCGCGGCGCGCCGGACCCGTCGTCCAAGGTCAGCTTCAACAGCTTTTTCGCCTTCTTAACCGGCTCGGCGGCGGTAACCAACGCCACCCGCAGATCCACCGCCATAAACTGACCGATATCAATCTGTTCCGCGAAGGGTTCAATAACCGGAGCAGCGCTCTCATCCGCGCCCTCCCCAGCTCCTAACTCCTCGCTCCTCACTTCTAACTCTTTATCAATGTCCACCCGGGCAAACAAAGGCGTGGCCTCGCCGACCTGATACCGGTCGATCACGCCGAATTCCAGCGTGTTGAACCCGGTCCATTCGGTGTTCAGCTGGGCGAATATCTTCCCGGCGGCCTCCGGCAGCGCGGGGGAGAGCAGGATCCCAAGGAACCGGATGGATTCCAACAGGTGATACAGCACCGCGTTCAGCCGCGGCAGGTCGGACTGGTCTTTGGCCAGCAGCCACGGGGCGGTCTCGTCGATATATTTGTTGCACCGCCGCGCAAACTCAATAATAGCCCCCATCGCCTCAGCATTGCGGTAAGCGTCCATCGCCTGCCGATAAGTTTTCACAGTCCCCGCCGCCATCGCAACGATTTCACTATCAAAGTTGGCGCCTTCCATTCCGCATTCCGCATTCCGCATTCCGCATTCCTTCGGCTTAACCACCCTGCCCTTAAAATATTTCCCCGCCATCGCCACGCTGCGGTTGACCAAATTGCCTATCGTGTTGGCGAGATCGGCGTTGTAGACGGTGAGGAAGCCGGTCATGGTGATGCTGCCGTCCTGGGCGAAGGGGATCTGGGACAGCAGGTAATGCCGCACCGCGTCGGCGCCGTAGCGCTCGGCCAGCCGGTCGGCGTAGAGGATATTGCCGGTGGTTTTGCTCATCTTCTCCTCGCCGAACAGCACCCACGGGTGGCCCAGCACGGTTTTGGGCAGCGGCAGCTCTAACGACAGCAGGAAGGCCGGCCAATAGATGGTGTGGAACCGGACGATATCCTTGCCGATGACATGGAGATCGGCCGGCCAGAATGTTTCAAAAAGCTCCGACGGATGGTCGGGGTGATAGCCGAGGCCGGTGATATAGTTGGACAGCGCGTCCAACCAGACATACGACACGTGCGCCGGGTCGAAAGGCAGCGGTACCCCCCATTTGAAGGCCGAACGGGAGATGCACAGGTCGGTCAGCCCGGGTTTGAAGAAATTGTTGATCATCTCGGCGCGGCGGGATTCCGGCACAAAAAAGCCGGGGGTTTGACTGAAATAGTCCTCGAGCGGCTGCTGATATTTGGACAGCCGGAAGAAATACGCCTCCTCCTCGGCATCGGCGACCTCCCGCCCGCAGTCGGGGCAGTGACCGTCCACCAACTGGGAGGCGGTGAAGAAGGATTCGCAGGGGACGCAGTATTTGCCCTCGTAGGCGCTCTTATAGATATCGCCCTTGTCATACATCTTCTGGGCAATCGCCTGGATCGCCGCCACATGGTGGTCGTCGGTGGTACGGATAAACCCGTCATAGCGGATGTTCAGCACGTCCCAGATCCGGCGGATTTCGGCGGTCTGGGCGTCGGCATAGGCCTGCGGGCTGACCCCTTCCTTGGCGGCGAGCGTCTCGATCTTCTGGCCGTGCTCGTCGGTGCCGGTCAGATAAAAGACCTCGAAGCCCATCATCCGCTTATACCGGGCGATCATATCGGCCAGCACCGGATCATAGGC
>WRDE01000124.1 GCA_009783605.1 Oscillospiraceae bacterium | reverse complement strand
GTGGCTTGCTTCATTAGGGCTTCTTCAGTTTTTGGTTTATTGATTTTCGGCAGGGTGTCGATGAATTGGTCGTAGCGGTAGATGTTATGGGCGTTAAATGATTTAATTTTACTGTCAAGTCTTACCGTCATCCAAATTTGATCATCCGTTTTTATTCCTTGAAGTGCTTTATAAAAACAGATTGAATAACTTTGTTTTTGATTTTGATCAAATTTACAAGCATCCAATATATATGAATTTATCATATCCGATGAATAGATGGCGGTTAAATATTCCAATGCTTTTTCAACAATCAATTCTTCGCCAATAGGGTCGATGTCTAACGGGGGAGAATAGCTATTACAAAATATACCGCATAAAATATCTGTGTTGTCCAAAAATGTAAATTCCGTATTGTCTTCCCCAATTTTATCCACATAAATATCATAGAACCCATAATTGTCCGGCCGTTCCTCCAGCGGCAGATCATTTTTATTCAATGTGTTCTGATAGATTAACTCAATATCTTCCCCTTCAAAATGAAAAACTTTGGTGGCCGGAGCGTCTTGGTTGATGAAATACCGGTTATCGACAAAATCCGGATTTGTCTCTTGGGGCGGTTTTGTGGGTATCGGCTCCCCAGGTTCTTCCCCGACCGGCTGTCTCTGGCCGCAGGCAACGAGTGACGACACAAGGCATAAGAAGATAAAAATAGATAACAACTTTTTCATGGATGAATCCCTCCTAAAATTTTTGTTTTTTCCGGAAAACACGCCTCTCTGCCCACGGGTTGGATTCCCGCAGGCTGTCTGCGTTGCGCATGGGACCCACCTCTTTCTTAATTTCACACTTATATTGGACGATATATATTTACCCAAAGAAATAATACAGTATATTCTACAAAATATCAAGAAAAATTTTCCATTTTCGCCGGTTTTTATCCGTTAAAAAGCTTTTTGTGAAACTTAAACTTAATTCTTGAAAAACCCCGCCCCATATGGTATATTAAACATATAGGCCACTGTCTGACAGCATTGAGCTTGTTAATCTTTTACAGGAGGATCACGAATGAAACGCAGAGTATTGGGATTGGTGTCGCTTTTTCTGACGCTGGCGCTGCTGGCGGGGACGATTATTTTGCCGGCGGAGGTCCCGGCCATACCGGTTGGCGCCGCTCCGGAGGCGTATATCTTAGTGGACAACTGCGACACCCTGGCGCCCTGGTCGAGCAGCGGATATAACATCCGGTTGGACTCCGCCGACAAAAAGGAGGGCTCTTCATCACTCCAGAGCACCAAAGCCGCCGCCGGAGGGGGCGCGTCGGATACCATTCCGGGTTTCCGGCGTACCGCCGCCTCGTATTCTTATAAAATCCCCCTGCCGGAAAATTGGCAGGACTGGTATTTAGAATTCTGGTTCTTTGTGGACGATCCGGCCAATATAACCGGCAACACCGCCGAAACAACCGCCAATTTGATCGTCAAGGCCGGCCAGACCGCCACCGGCGCCACCCCCAATGAAATGACCTATTTGATTCCGCCCAGCGCCTTGAAAGCCGGCTGGAATCTGATCCAGCTGAAGCTCGGCGACGGGACCCACGGCGCGGCTAACCCCGGCGCTTTCGAGACGCTGAATTTCCTGCAGATCTATACGCCGACCACAGCAAGGATTGTGCTGCGGTTGGACGATATCTCGCTGACGCAGAGCCTGACCGCCGGTGATCTCACCAAATTGAACGAGATCCTGACTTATGCCGGCAGCGTGAACACCGCCGGCAAAAATCAGGCGCTGGTTGACGCGTTCAATACGGCACATCAGGACGCCAAAGACGCCAAGAATCTGGGCCGCTCCCAGCGGCAGGTGGATATCTCGGCCGAAACGCTGATTCTGACGACCCAGAAGCTGAGTCTCAGCGGCGCCACCGAGGATCTCAACGGGGGATATACCTATATTGATTTCAACAATCAGGCACGGACCGACCGGGTCGGCACTACCTACTGCGGCTTTGAGGGATACGCGGTCAGCGGCGGCTCTTCCAGCAGCAACGGTACGTTTTCGATCGTCGCCCCCCAGGGCGCCGGCAACAACAGCGTCACCCGGCGGAACGCCATCCGGATCAACAACGGCAACTCGATCTATTTTTCGGTCAGCCGGAAGATGATTCCCTCCGATGCCCGCGATGTACGGTTTTCGATTTCTTATTACAACAACAGCAGCTTCAACAGCAGCAGCAAACTGAAGGTCTATTACAACACCACCTCCGGTATTAAATCACAGGAGATCACGATGGGTTCCGCCGCCGGCCCGACCAACAACTGGCGCCCGGTTATCGTCACGCTGGAGGACGCCTGCTTTGACCGGTCGGTAAATATGAATGGCCTCGGTTTCGATATCCGGGTGGAGGTTACCGGCCTCACCGGCTCCAACAATTATGTGCATTTCAGCAAGATGCACGCGGTCGCGCTGCCGGATCATGACCCGGTTCCGGAATTTTCTCCCGAAACCGCGGCCAACACCATCCTCGGCAAAACCGTCACCGGTTTTCAGGTCTGGTTCGGCACCTGGCACAACTGGTTCAACTGGCGGCCGGACAGCCTGAATATGGATGTCTGGCCGGATACCGCCGATTATCCCGAAACCAGCCTGCTCCCGTCCAATTTCGGCACCCTGGGCAGCGGCGAACCGGCGCGGCTGTTCCACTCGAAGGATCCCGACGTCCTGGATGTCCATTTCCGGTGGATGGAGGAGAACAACATCGACGGCGCCGCGGTCCAGCGGTTTTACGGCTACGGCAACCCGAACAAGATGGCCAGCTCGGCCTATCTGGAGGATCTGGCCGGCGCGGCAGAGGCGCACGGCCGCTCCTATTACATGATGTACGATATGTCCGGCCAGCCGGCCAACAGCGACTGGAAGGTCAATCAGGTGGTGGAATACACCAAGTTAGATTTCATCAACAACATCGAAGGGCGCGGCTTCTGCTCCGGCCCGATGTACGCCCACGCCGGCGGCAAGCCGGTGGTCTGCCTCTGGGGGCTGTCCAGCGGCGACACCAACTTCACCACCTATTTTATCGCCTATGAGCTGACCCGCTGGTTTACCGAACGGGGCTATTATGTCATCATCGGCACCCCCGAAAACGATTTCCGCAATGTGACCGACGAATGGTTCGAAATCTACACCATGTGCGGCATGATCTCCCCCTGGAACGTCGGCCGCTACGGCGTCAACAATGCCTATAGCTCGATGACCGACCGCTGCCGCCGGGATCTGGAATGGTGCAGCCGGTACGGCATCGAATACCAGCCCACCATGTTAGTCGGCTCGGCCTGGACCAATATGAAGCATCACGAGTGGAACGGCAATTACAGCTATAACGACAACCCCCGCAATCAGGGGCAGTTTCTCTGGAACCAGGCCCGGGCCGCGCTGGAGCAGGGGGCCAAGAACCTCTATATCGCCATGTTCGACGAATATGACGAGTCCACCGCGATCATGAAAGCCGGCTCCGACTATTTCGATATCCCGGTCGGCAAGCAGTATTTCCTGACCCTTTCGGCCGACGGGTACTGGATTGAGCAGGATTTCTATCTCCGGGCGGTGGGCGACGCCAACCGGCTGTTGGATATGGCCAACAAGGGGCTGATCGCCCGCAACAATATCCCGACGACCTGCACCACCGTCCACGCCGTCGGCGCGTTAAAATACCGCAACAGCTTTGAGGGCATCTGGGTGCCGGCGAACAAGATCGAACACGACGGCGGCAGAGCCACCCGGTTCGAGCATGTCGATCCCGGCACCTATGCCCGGAGCGGCATTCAGGCGTGGAACGGGACGACGCCGGGGATCAGCTTCCCCACAACGGCGGAAGCGCCGCTCCCTCTTCCTCCAAAAGAGGGGGAGCAACCGCAGCTGCCGGTATCCGCTTCGCTCGGCGCCACCCAAAACCCCCTTGCCCCCGCCGCCAAAACCGGCAGCTGGATGGCGGCCTATAAAGGCACCATCACCAACGCCGCCAAACCGGACGCCCCGATGGTGATCGCGCCGGCCAAGCTCAAGATCGGGGAGGACTGGACGGTCAGCTACAGCATCTACGCGGTCAACGAGTTAGGCAAAAACGTCTTTGTGGATCTGGCGTTAGAGGACGCCGCCGGCAACAGATCGCTGCTTTCGGACAGCTTCAGCGGTATCGGCAGGGCGGCGGCCACCGACGGGTGGCAGACGGTCACCTATAAGCTGCCGGAGAGCGCCGTCGGCAAGACCATCACCGGTATCGTGCTCAACTACAAGACCCCCGGCTCCGGCAGCGTCGAGGCCTATATCGACGACCTGATCATCAGCAGCCGGCAGCCCGACCCGCCGCCCCCGCCGGTCAATCTGGACGCGCTGGCCGCCGCCGTCCTGGCCGCAAAAGCGAAGCAGAACGAGGACGAATATAGAAATTACTGTGACCTGTCCAAAGAGACGCTGTCCCTCGCGCTGGCCGCCGGCGAAGCGCAGATCAGCTCCCCGGTTTCGCAGCCCGCCGCAGACGCGGCCGAAGCCGCGATCACCGCCGCGCTGGCCCCGGTCACCGGTATGCGGCTTAAGGGCGACTTGGACGGCGACGATAAGGTTACGATCAGCGACGCCCGGATATTGCTGCAAAATCTGGTCGATAAGATCACCATTATCCATACCGACCCGTTGGTGGGATCCGCCGCCAGACTGAATCCGAACAGCGAAAGTGTAAGCATTACCGACGCCCGGATATTGCTCCAGTATCTGGTAGGGAAACTGCCGGAATGGCCGTAAGCGCAGCCGTTATATGAATGACAATACCCGGGATCGCTCCCGGGTATTGTTGTTTTATTTGTTTTTATAGCATATTAATCCTGCACTTTGCGTTTTTTGCTAAACGTGAAAACACCAAACAGGAGCAGCGCCGCTCCGCCGGACAGCAGCCATACCATCATATTGACGTTGTCACCTGTCTGCGGGGTTGGCTCAGTCGGTTTAGCTGTGGTCGGCCTGTCGGTCGGTCGGTCGGTCGGATCGGGTTCGGTCGGCTCCGGATCAGTCGGATCGGGTTCGGTCGGTTCGGTGTCGGTCGGTTCCGGATCGGTCGGATCAGTATCGGTCGGATCCGGTTCGGTCGGATCGGTATCGGTCGGTTCGGTCACGACCGGTTTGAAATGTGCCGTAACGGTCACATCCTCGCCGGGCATAACGAATTCGTCGTTGACAATATCCGGATAATTCTGCGGAGTTGACCAATAATCAAATTCAAATCCGGCATTCGGTGTAGCAGTCAGCTTGATTACTGTGCCCGCCGCCGCGGTGGCCGCGCTGGCGGCGCCGGTGCCGTTGCCATCGTCCAGTACGGTGATGCTGAAAAGGGCGTTGTCCTCGGTATAGGTATTGATGAAGAGCATCTCCTCGACTATATCTTCCTCGGATATCTCGTCGCCGGTTACTTTATAGAAGGTGAAAATCGGATTCAGCATCTCGCCGACTTCCATCGTGACGAAATATTCCTCTTCCGCATAGTCCCATCCGGCTTTCGCGCCCTGGACCTCCCGCACCTTGAAGCCTCCGTCGGTCAGCCCCCAGAAATCGTCTATGCTTTCAAGGGTGAGTGTGATATTGCCGTCAAAGCTGCCGCCTCCGGGGGCGTTGATTTCGGCGTCCAGCTCATAATTGACCGGGGTGCCAAAATCGAACAGCTCAAAGCCGAAGGTTTCGGCGCCGGGAGCCATGTCGCCGCCCTGCTCCACGTTTTTCTTGAACGGGATATCTAACGTCATGATCACCTTTGCCTCGGCGCTTTTCAGGCTGTTATTGGCGCCTGCGCTCCATACTAAGACATAGTATGTGCCCGGTTCTGAAACCGTCAGCTCCGAAGTGTCATCCGCGATGGGGTTTTCCTCGTCCGCTTTGCTGTACCACTCGTATTGGAGATCGCCGCCGGCGACAGCTTCGCGTTCAGCCTCCACACTCAGCGTGAAGTCTCCGCCGGCAGGGAACACGCCGCCCTGCGGCTGCACAGTGATTGTCGCGCCGGCGGCCAGTCCCTGCGGCGGCGCCGCGAACGCCGTTATCATGGTCACGGGCAATAACGCCGCCAGCACCACTGCCGCCAGTAAAACGGCCAGCCACCGTTTCGGTTTCGCCTGGACTTTGCTCTTTAACTTTTGCATCTGTCTCTCTCCTTTTTGATTTATATTTTTGGGTTTACCAAACTACATGACCGCTTCCCGCGGGTTTTTTCTGCCGGTCTGTCCTCGCAAAAGCATTATACCATGTGGAAATACTTTTTGCAACCGCGCTATTCCGCCTCCCGCGGGAATTCGCTGATCTTGCCGACCAACCGCTGCAGGATCAGCCGGGCGTCGGTGTTGCTGAGGGCGCCGTAGACCACGCAGTCCTCCCGCACCGTCACCGTCC
>WRDE01000123.1 GCA_009783605.1 Oscillospiraceae bacterium | reverse complement strand
TCGCCGTATGTGGACCTGCAAAAGGACCGGCTGTTCTTAGAAAACCTGATGTTCTCGAACGGGCGGCAGGAGTCGATGGACGAAAGTCGGGCAGTGGCCGATATGCTGACCGCCAAGGACGAAAATCCGCGGGTTATCGCCATCAAAGGCAAGGCGCGGGCGGCGGCGGACGAGAACGGCAAGCCGGTCCCGAAACTGAAGATGTACAACATCCGCGACGCGGTGTTCGAGGCGATGTTCGACAAATATTACCGGGATCCCACGCTGATCTCCTACGGCGAGGACGTGCGGGACTGGGGCGGCGCGTTCGGATGCTACCGGGACATGGAAAAGAGCGTCCCCTACCACCGGCTGTTCAACTCGCCGATCTCGGAGGCCGCCATCGTCGGCTCGGCGGTGGGATACGCCCTCTGCGGCGGCCGGGCGGTGCCGGAGCTGATGTACTGCGATTTCATGGGCCGGGCCGGCGACGAGATCTTCAACCAGCTGGCCAAATGGCAGGCGATGAGCGCCGGCGTGCTGCGGATGCCGGTGGTGCTCCGGGTATCGGTCGGGGCCAAATACGCGGCCCAGCACTCCCAGGACTGGACCTCGCTCACGGCGCATATTCCGGGGCTGAAGGTGGTGTTCCCGGTGACGCCGTACGACACCAAGGGGCTGCTGACGGCGGCGCTCAACGGCACCGATCCGGTGGTGTTTTTCGAGAGCCAGCGGCTGTATGATATGGGTGAGCAGTTCCATGCAGGCGGCGTGCCGGCTGACAGCTATGAGATCGAGCTCGGCGAGCCGGACGTCAAGCGGGCCGGCGCGGATATCACCATCCTGACCATCGGCGCGACGCTGTATAAAGCCCTTGAGGCGGCGCGGATTCTGGAAGAAAAATACGGTATTTCCGCCGAGATTATCGACGCCCGCAGCATCGTGCCGTTCAAATATGAAAAGGTGCTGGAATCGGTCAGGAAAACCGGAAAAATCCTGCTGGCCTCCGATGCCTGCGCCCGCGGCTCCATCCTGAACGATATGGCGCGGAACATCACCGAGATGGCCTTCGACGATCTGGACGCGCCGCCGGTGGTGGTGGGGGCCAAAAACTGGATCACCCCGCCCTTCGAGTGGGACGCCGACTTTTTCCCGCAGGCGAGCTGGATCCTCGACGCGATCCACGAAAAAATCCTGCCGCTGCCGGATTATGTCCCGCTGCAGAATTATACCAAATTAGAGCAGCTGCGGATCGCCGGCAAGGGCGTATAAAACCACTATGTTCATCATCCAAAACGACTGCACCGACCCCGCCTTCAATCTGGCGGCGGAGGAGTATCTGTTAGATCATTTCCCGGGCAATGTGTTCATGCTCTGGCGGAACCAGCGGTCGGTCATCGTCGGAAAGAACCAGAATACCGCCGGCGAGGTGGACGCGCGGTTTGTCAGTGCAAACAACATCCCGGTGATCCGGCGGCTGACCGGCGGCGGCGCGGTGTTCCACGATCTGGGAAACATCAATTACACCTGTATCGAGCGGGAGGACGGCGGGCATTTCAGCGATTACGCCCATTTCACCGCCGACCTGATCGATTTTCTGGCGACCCTCGGCGTAAAAGCTGAACTGTCCGGCCGCAACGACCTGCTGGTCGCCGGAAAAAAAATCTGCGGCAACGCCCAGTGCGTCCGCAACGGCCGGGTGATGCACCACGGGTGTATCCTCTATTCCGCCGACCTGTCCGGCCTGGCCCGTGCCCTCCGGGCGAAAAAGGAGAAATTTGCCGGCAAGGGCATCCAGTCGGTATCGTCCCGGGTCACCAATATCATCGACCATATGGCCGACAGGATGGACGCCGCCGGATTTATGGACGCGTTCGGGCGGTTCGTCGCCGAACGGCACGGATATGCCGCCTATCCGTTTTCCGCTGACGATATTGACCGGATCGGCCGGCTGGCGAAAGAAAAATATGCCACATGGGCATGGAATTACGGGCATTCGCCGGACTATAATTTTTCCGATTCCCAAAAATTCGATTTCGGGTTAGTGGAGATATACCTGTCTATCTCCGGCGGGATGATCCGCAGCGCGAAGATCGCCGGCGACTTTTTCGGCCGGCGGGATGTGGGCGGACTGGAAGAAGCCTTGACCGGATTGGCACATAATGCAGATGCGGTAGAAAAAGTGCTGCAAGGCTATGATATCGGCGCACACATATCCGGGTGTTCTATGAATGAATTGATCGAGCTGCTGATATAAAACGGAGGGAAAATTTTATGGATTACAACAGAGAAACCGCCGCCCTGATCGCCCCGGCGGTACGGGCGCTGGCGGCGCCGGACGGGTATTGCGTCTTTGCGCCTGGAGACGGGTATGACCCGAGCCAAGCGGTAGTCATGGTATCGTCGGAGCTGGAAGATATCTATGCCGAACTGCAGACCAAAATCGCCGCATATAAATCCCGAAACAACCGTCCGCCCGAAATCGTGGCGGCGGATGGCGGCGGCTATTATATCTGCAAAAAATCCCGGAGCGGCAGAATGGGCGGCAAGGTTGCCGTCGTTACCGGCAGTGCCCAGGGGTTTGGGTTGGGGATCGCCGAGGAGCTGCTGCAAAACGGCGCCAATGTGGTGCTGGCGGACTATAATTTTGAGCTGGCCTGCGAAAAACAGGCGGAGCTGGAGACCCGGTTCGGGGAGCAGAGCGCCACGGCGATCCGGGTGGACGTCTCGGATGAGCAATCGGTCCGGGAGATGATCGAGTATGCTGCGCTGCAATACGGCGGATTGGATATCTTCGTCAACAACGCCGGCATTGTGCGCTCCGGCGGCTTGGACGAGTTGAGCGCCGAAGCGTTTGATCTGGTCACCAAGGTGAACTACAACGCCTATTTCTATTGCGTCAAATACGCGTCGCAGATCATGAAGATCCAGAACCGGTTCACGCCGGGCGCATGGACCGATATCATCCAGATCAACTCCAAATCCGGGCTGGAGGGCAGCAAGCGCAACTTTGCCTACGCCGGCAGCAAATTCGGCGGCATCGGGCTGACCCAGAGCTTTGCGCTGGAATTGGTGGAGTACCATATCAAGGTCAACAGCGTCTGCCCCGGCAACTTCCTCGGCGGCCCGCTCTGGTGCGACCCGGAAAACGGGCTGTTTGTCCAGTACCTGCGGGCCGGCAAGGTGCCCGGCGCCAAAACCGTCGAGGACGTACGAAGGTTCTATGAGGCGAAGGTACCGATGGGGCGGGGCTGCGAGGTGGCCGACGTGATGAAGGCCATCTATTATATCGTCGAACAGCAGTACGAGACCGGACAGGCGATCCCGGTCACCGGCGGGCAGGTCATGTTGAAATAGGAGTTTGTTGTGTATCAGGATATATTCCTTCTTGAGAAGCAATTGAATAATCCGGCCGCGGCGGAAAGATTGGCCGCTTTGGAAGCGTTGATCGGACTTGAGAGACGCGGCTTGATGGAAATGCCTGCCGCGGGCAGGTATGTGAACAACCATATCCACACCATCTATTCCTTCTCGCCCTACTCCCCGTCCGCGGCGGTATATTTTGCCCGCAAAGCGGGATTGGTCACCGCCGGCATTATGGACCACGACGCGGTCGGCGGCTGCGGGGAATTTATCAAGGCCGGCGGCATCGCCGGACTGCCGGTCACGATGGGTTTTGCGCTGCGGGTAAAGATGCGGGGGACGCCGCTTTATGGCCGGACCCTCAACAACCCCGACCAGCCCTCGGTCGCCTATGTGGCCGCCCACGGCATTCCCCATCAGAAATTAGCCGATTGCGATTCTTTTCTCGCACCTTTCCGGGCGCACCGGAACATCCGCAACCGGCGGATGACCGAAAAAATCAATACCATCATATCGGCATGGGACCTGTGTCTGGATTTTGACCGGGATATCCTGCCGCTGTCCCGATACGGGGACGGCGGCAGCGTTACCGAACGGCATATTTTGTGCGGGCTGGCCAGCACCATCATTGCGGCATACGGACGCGGAACAAAAACCCTCGGTTTTATCAAAAACGAATTGGGCATAGCGGTTCCGGAGAAGGTAGCGGGATTTTTGGCCGACCCGGACAATCCGCATTATGTATACGACCTGCTCGGCGCGCTGAAAAGCGGCTTTGTCCGGCGGTTCTATATTGACGCGGACGCGGAATGTCCGGATGTGGATGAATTTGTCGGATTTGCGAAAGATATCGGCGCTATTTCCGCTTACGCGTATCTGGGCGATATCACGGATTCGGTCACCGGCGACAAAAAAGCGCAGAAATTTGAGGACGATTTTCTCGACGAACTGTTTGCCGTGATCAGACAACGCGGGTTTCAGGCCGTCACCTATATGCCCTCACGGAATACGCCGGCACAGCTGCGGCGGGTGATGGCGCTGTGCGAACAGTATGAACTTTTCCAAATCAGCGGCGAGGATATCAACACCTCCCGCCAGTCGTTTATCTGCCCGGCCTTAGATAACCCGGAATTCCGGCATCTGAATACCGCCACCTGGGTGCTGATCGGTCATGAAACGGCGGCGAGCAAAAATATTGACGACGGGATGTTTTCGGATAAAACCGTAAAAAAATACCCGTCGGTCGCCGACAGGATACCTGCATACGAAGCGATCGGCCGCAGCGCCGGGAGGGAATAGCCTATGATGGTAAAGGACAGATTATACAGCCCGTCCGGACAGGAGATACGGGACCGGATCGGCAGACTGTTTGCGGCGTTGAATGCGCAGGACCGCGAATGGGACGCGGCGTTTCTGGTGGAATGACTATCGTATGAATGATAACCAACATATTTCTTGTGGTGCGCTTTAATACAATTGCGCAAACCAGTATGCCGTTTTACTGATTTTACCAAGCGTATAACAGAAATCGGTATGCTGGCTGCTATATTTTTACAATATTTTTAAAAATACATCTTGCTTTTTCATTTTCGCTGTGATATACTATCATTGCTGAAAGCGGGAAAGCATACCGAGGTTTTCCCGTGTGCTCCCAAAAGACAAAAGAATACCAAAGCAGACGCAGATGTTAGCTCCATCTACGCCCTGCTTCAAAGGTGAGTTGGCACCCCAAAAACAACCGAATTTTCGGCACTTTGGCCCCTTTAGTATACCACGGTATACCCAAATCCGTCAATCAGGTTGTTATTGTTTGAAACTCAAACACACGGGGTGATTATCTCCGTATGTTTTTTTGCGCTGCGCGGGAGCCGTCAGCAGGGGGAATTATAGCAATTTGATAAATCGTGTACTACATCTTTCTTATTTTTCTCCGCGCGGGTTGACCGCTTTAGTGGATTTTATGTAGTATACAAAAAGTCAAACCGCTATATCCGCGGCGCGCGGGGAATTATCCGCGACGCGCGGGGAATATCCGCGACGCGCGGGGAATATCCGCGGCGCGCGGGGAACCCGGCTGATGGCTCCCGGTATTTTTATTATTTTTGAGGAGGAAAAAATCATGAGAAAACCCAAACAAACACTGTCCCTGCTGCTGGCTATAGCCATGTTTATCACGCTGATGCCTGCTTTAGTCATCGACGCCGCGGCCTATGCCGTGACCATAATCCTGCCGCCCACATTAGTGTATGACAGGGTATATCATGACGACTACGCGGACGGCTGCAGCGTACACGTAGTATCAAACGGCAGGTCCGGACTTTGCGACGGAAAAACCGGGGACGTCATTATTCCCTGTGAATATGACGCCGTAGGTGATTTCTACGAAAATTTGGCTGGGGTTGTAAAAGACGGCAAATATGGTTTTGTCAACACCGCCGGACAATTGGTTACCCCCTGCGAATATGATTACATAGATTATTTTTCTAATGGCCTGGCCCGCGTCGGAAAAGACGGCAAATGGGGTTTTATCAACACCGCCGGACAATTGGTTATCCCCTGCGAATATGATGCCATATCTTCTTTTTCTGATGGCTTGGCCGGCGTCCTAAAAGGCGACAAATGGGGTTTTATCAACACCGCCGGACAATTGGTTATCCCCTGCGAATATGATGCCATATCTTCTTTTTCTGATGGCTTGGCCTGCGTCCGAAAAGACGGCAAATGGGGTTTTATCAACACCGCCGGACAATTGGTTATCCCCTGCGAATATGATGACATATATTCTTTTTCTGATGGCCTGGCCCGCGTCCGAAAAGACGGCAAATGGGGTTTTATCAACACCGCCGGACAATTGGTTATCCCCTGCGAATATGATTACATATATTCTTTTTCTAATGGCCTGGCCCGCGTTGAAAAAGACGGCAAATATGGTTTTATCAACACCGCCGGACAGTTGGTTACCCCCTGCGAATATGATTACATATCTTCTTTTTCTAATGGCCTGGCCCAAGTCCGAAAAGACGGCAAATGGGGTTTTATCAACACCGCCGGACAATTGGTTATCCCCTGCGAATATGATTACATATATTC
>WRDE01000122.1 GCA_009783605.1 Oscillospiraceae bacterium | reverse complement strand
CGGCCAGGCCGGCGACGCGCCGGCGCTGAAAGCGGCGGATATCGGCTGCGCGACCGGTGTTACCGGCACCGAAACCGCCCGGGCCGCCGCCGATATGGTGCTGGCCGGCGACGATTTTACCGATATCGTAAAAGCGATAGGGGAGAGCCGCGGCGTCTGCGGCAATATCGGCAGGGCGGTGCGGTTCTTTCTCTGCTGCGGTATCGCGGAGGCGATGGCCGTCCTGATAGGATTGCTGCTCTGGAAACAGCCGCCGCTGCTGCCGGCACAGCTGCTTTTGGTCAGTCTGGCGACCGGCGTATTCCCGGGTCTGCTGTTGGCGATAGGCAGTGAGCCGGCCGGACAGGATATTATGAAACAGCCGCCGCGCCCGAAAAACCAGGGCCTTTTCACCCGCGGATCCGGACTCTGGCAGGGGCTGCTGATCGCCGCGGTGACCCTGACCGCCTATTGGGGCGGCGCCGACAGGATGGCCGGCGGGCATGAGCTGGGCGCCACGATGGCGATGACGGTGCTGGCCCTGTCCCAGCTGCTCCACGCCTTTACCGCCCGGTCCCGCTATTCGCTGTTCAGAGCCGGCTGGCTGAAAAACCGGTATATCTTCGGCGCCCTCGCCGGTTCGTTAGTACTGCTGACGCCGGCAATCGTGGCCCCCAAGCTGTTTGGAAACGTCCCGATGAACGGGGAGCAGCGGATATGGATAATCGCGTTATTGCTGCTGCCGCCGATGGTGTGCGGCATGGTGAAACTGATTAA
This sequence comes from Oscillospiraceae bacterium, assembly GCA_009783605.1. Classification (GTDB taxonomy): domain Bacteria; phylum Bacillota; class Clostridia; order Oscillospirales; family Acutalibacteraceae; genus WRDE01. The sequence goes on along the minus strand of WRDE01000122.1, from coordinate 5,686 downwards.
GAATAGAATAATAAAAAAACGAAGGAGTTGAGTCCATGCGGAAAAGGCCATTTTGGAAACGGATCAACCGGGGATTGGTGGTGCTGCTGGCCGCGGCGGCGTTAGTCGGGATGTATATCGTGGTGGTCGGAATCGACCGGGCAGCCCAAAAGCGTGAGATCCTCGCGCTGGCGGATGAGATGGAGCAGTTGGCGGTGAAGGGCGCGCGGCTGTCTCCGGCGGAGTTGGAGATGTTCCAATCCGATCACGAGGAATGGACCCGGCGGATCACCGGCACGCTAAAACCGTTTTTCACCGCAGAATCCCCGTATCTGGAAGAAGGCGTCGAAAAATTGGGAATGATGGCGTCGGAACAGCAGCATGGCCGGATGGCCCTATCCGGGCTGTCGCCGGACCGGGAGAATATCCGGGATTTTTCCTTGGACGGGGATGTGGGGTATATCTTTATCCTGTACCGGTATGAGGCCTTCGGCGAATATGACGGCGAAGCTCTCGACGGCGAGCTGTTCTTGGACGTGACCCTGACGCTGAAAAAGACGGCGGACGGCTGGCGGATCTTCAACATCAGCGCGCTGGATTTCGACCGGTACAATTACTATTCATTTATGTGAGGAGGCGGGAAAATGAGTATTTTAACCTTAGAGCATGTACAAAAATTCTTCGGATCCCGCCCGGTGGTGAAGGATCTGAGCTTTTCGGTCGAGGAGGGGCGGATTTTCGGTTTCCTCGGCCCCAACGGCGCCGGAAAAACCACCACCATCAAGATGATTCTGGGCCTGCTGGCCGCCGACCACGGTCAGATCACCGTCTGCGGACACAACGTGGAGACGGAATTTGAAGCGGCGATGGCCTGCGTCGGCGGCATCGTCGAAAACCCCGACATGTATGTCTACCTCTCGGGCTATGACAACCTCAAGCTCCAGGCCCGGGCCTGCGGTATGCCGCTGTCGCGGGTGGACGAGGTGGTTGAGATGGTGGGGATGCAGCTGCGGATCAAGGACAAATTCAAGACGTATTCGCTGGGCATGAAACAGCGGATCGGGGTGGCGCAGGCGATGCTGCGCCGGCCAAGGCTGCTGATCCTCGACGAGCCGACCAACGGGCTGGATCCCGCCGGCATCAAGGATTTCCGCGACCTGCTGCGGTATCTGGCCAAAAACGAGGGGATCACGGTGATGGTCTCCTCCCACATCCTGCAGGAGATGCAGGAGATGTGCGACACGGTCGGCATCATCAGCAACGGCCAGCTGCTGCGGATAGCCGGGGTGGATGAGCTGACCAAAAACGTATCCGGCAGATTCCGCTTCTTCGTCCGGCCGTTAGATACCGCGCTGGAGCTGATCCGGCAGCATATCGCCGACCGCATCGCCGACGTCGCCGCCGACTATATCGAGCTGCGGGTCAGCGAGGAGGAGGTGCCGACGGTGAACAACAAGCTGATCGAGGCCGGCATCGCCATCTACGGCGTCCAGCCGGTGGCGGTTTCGCTGGAAGAGAGCTTCATCGCGATCACGGGAGGAGGGAACGTCATTGTATAACCTGCTGAAAAACGAACGGCTCAAGCTGTATAAAAAAACCTCCACATGGGTTACCCTCGGGGTGACGATGGGGCTGACGCTGCTGTTGGTATTGATCACCTCGGCGTTCACCACGATGGATTTCGGGTTTTCCATGTCGTATGAGGACTATTGCCGGGACCAGGTATCCTCCCTGTCCGCCATGCTGCAGGACCCGGAATACAGCGAGGATGAGGATTTCAGGGAATACTATATCGGCATGGTGACAAACTACCGGGTGTTCCAATATATCTTGGACAACAATCTCGCCGAGGGCGACTGGCGGATCGACCTGGCCGATACGGCCTTCCGGCTGTCGGTGGAGGCGGAGCTGGCCGATCCCGAGTCTGTCGGACCCGGGGAGATCGAACGGATGCTGGCCGAGGCCGCCCGCTGGACCCATATGTTGGCGAAGGGCGACTGGCGCGCCTACGCCGGGGAGATGATAGAAGATCCGCCGGGGGAGAACCTGGAGGAGAAGGAGGTCTACAGCCGGATCTTCCGGATGTATCTCGAGATGGATATTGAACCGGTCTCGACCAAGTGGGACTACAGCTATGAGATTGATCTCAATTTTGACAATTTATTAAACCCTGGCGCCGGCAAAAACTGGAAAGCGTCGGCGGTCAATGCCATCGGCGAAAACGAGCTGTCGCTGCTGCGGGGTGAGCAGGCCTTTTCGATGTCGGGGACGGTATACTGGACCGGCACCCCGCTGTCCGACGCCGACCGGACGGCGCTGGCCCAAAAGAACCGGGAGCTGGAGGTCCGGCTCCGGCAGGATATCCCGCCGGTCGAGATCAATTCCTTCTACGGGCTGCTGGAAACCACCTCGCAGGTCAGTCTGCTGTCGCTGGCGGCGCTGCTGATTGCGGCGGTCATCATCGCGGGGGAATTCACCGCCGGAACCGTCAAGCTGCTGCTGATCGTACCCCACAGACGCGCCCGGGTCTTCTGGGCAAAAACCCTGGCCGCCGTCGAATTCGCCGTGGCGGCGGAGCTGGTTTTCTTGGTGATCAGCATGGTCATCTGCGGGGTGACCTCGCTGTTCGCCGGCGCCGGGGCGATGCAGGTGACCACCCTGTTCGGCAATACCGTAACCATGCCGTATATGCTGTATTTTCTCGGGAAATACCTGATCATGATGCTGCCGACGCTGGCGATGGTATGCGCCGGCGTGATGTTCTCCGCCCTGCTGCGCAGCAGCGTATCGGCCACCGTCCTCTCCTTAGTGATGATGTTCGGCGGCGATATCGTCCTCCGTATCCTGATGGTACTCAAGAGCTTCTTCGGCTATATCCCGGGGGTGAAATTCCTGATTTTCGCCAATCTCGATCTGAGCGTCTATTTCTCCTCGCCGCTGACCGCCAGCCTCCCCAGCGAGCTGCTGATATACGACAGCAGCATGACGCTGGGCTTTTCGGCGGCGGTGCTGGCGGTATACATGGCCATTTTCCTGCTGATCGCCCACGACAGCTTTGTGCGAAGAGACGTGAAATGACAATGCATAATTTGCAATTTACAATTTGCAATTAACCATCGGCGGGCGGGTTTTGTCGCTGTATTGGCGGTAGGGCCTGCTCTTTTTATGCATTTAGATGTATAAATATACAGATTATGCAGTGGGCTATACATTTTTTGTGGAGCATACCGCCTTGTTTTTCTGTTGAAATATCTGTTGAGTTGTGCAAATATCCAAAAATCATTAAAACGCATAAATATACATAAAAAAGGCTTGCAAATTCTGATATCCGCGGGTATACTATAACCTCATTAAAAATTAGAGGGCGGACATGATGAAATCCGGGATTGACATTAAAAAAGTGGTATTGGCTTATTCCGGCGGGTTGGACACGTCGATCATCATCCCTTGGCTGAAGGAGCATTATGGCGGGTGCGAAGTTATCGCGGTGGCCGCTGATCTGGGGCAGGGGGATGAACTGGATGGTCTGCGGGAAAGAGCGCTGCTGACCGGCGCGTCCGCGCTGTATATCGAGGACCTGCGGGAGGAATTTGTCAACGAGTTTATCTTTCCGGCGCTGAAGGCCGGGGCGGTATATGAAAACCAGTATCTGCTCGGCACCGCCATCGCCCGGCCGGTAGCTGCCCGGCGGATCGCCGAAATCGCGCTGCGGGAGGGGGCCGACGCCATCGCTCACGGGTGCACCGGCAAAGGCAACGACCAGGTGCGGTTCGAGCTGGCCATCAAAGCCTTCGCGCCGGATATGAAAATCATCGCCCCCTGGCGGGAGTGGGACCTGCGGTCCCGGGAGGACGCGTTCGCCTACGCTGAGGCGCGGGGGATACCGCTGACCGTCACCCGGGAGACGAATTATTCCAAGGATAAAAACCTCTGGCACCTCTCTCACGAGGGATTGGAGCTGGAGGATCCGGCCAACCCGCCGGATTTAGATAAAATTCTCGAAATGGGCGTCTCGCCCGAACGGGCGCCGGATATGTCGTCTTACCTGACCCTGTCCTTTGAAAAGGGGATCCCGGCGGCGTTAGACGGGGAGCGGTTGGACGGGGTGACGCTGATCCGGCGATTAAACACATTGGGCGGCGAAAACGGGATCGGCATCGTGGATATGGTGGAAAACCGGTTGGTGGGGATGAAAAGCCGCGGTGTCTATGAGACCCCGGGCGGCACCATCCTCTACCGCGCCCACCAGGCGTTGGAGACGCTGACATTAGACCGTGACACCCAGCATTATAAACAGCAGGCGGTATCCGGGCGGTTCGCCGAGTTAGTCTACAACGGCCAGTGGTTCACCCCGCTGCGGGAAGCGCTGTCCGCCTTCGCCGACGCCACCCAGCAGACCTGTACCGGCGAGGTGCGGCTAAAACTCTATAAAGGCAGCGTGACGCTGGTATCCATAACCTCGCCCTATTCCCTGTATGACCAGGCCGTCGCCACCTTCGACGCGGACGACGTATACAATCAAAGCGACGCCGAAGGGTTTATCAATCTATTCGGCCTGCCGGTAAAAGTTAGATCTCAGAATTCGGGGCTCGTGCACTGATTTTACCTAACTGCGAACAATGAACAGGCGCTGTCGCGGCCGCAGCCGTACAAGCCCCAATGACTTCGCCTGTGCGCTGATTCTTATTTGTACGTAAATTATGCATTGTGAATGATTGCCTCCCCTATTTGCTGTTTTCCGTTTGTGATTTACAATTTTTCTCCGCTATATCCTTTTGTATGGAGATTGTCGTCAGCGTGTCGCCGAGCTGGGTGAGCACGGCGCCGAGCAGAGCGGTTTCATCCGCCGTCCGCCCTTTGGCGAGCGCCAGAGCGGCAGCGGTCACCGAACCGACTGTCAATGTGGAATTGGACATCCAAGCCACCTCCTTTTGGGGAAATTGCAAATTATTTATTGAAGTTGATATGTTATTTCCTCTCTATTATTATGCTTGTACGGGAATATCGGACAATGTTATATATCAGCATTAATGTCAGCCCAATTCCGCATTCCGAATTCAGAAGAGAGGTATTTATATGAAGCTCTGGGCCGGGCGGTTTTCCGGGGAAATTTCCGGAGAAATTGACGATTTTAACTCTTCGATAGCTATTGACTGCCGGATGGTCCGGGAGGATATCGCCGGCAGCCTTGCCCACGCCGGGATGCTGGCCAAACAGGGGATCATTTCCCGGGAGGACGGGGAGACGATCCGGCGGGGGCTGCGGGAGATCGCGGCCGAGATAGAGGATGGCTCGTTGGTTATCGATCCCGCCGCCGAGGATATCCACACCTTTATCGAAACCGAACTGACCGCCCGGATCGGCGACGCCGGCAAACGGCTGCATACCGGCCGTTCCCGCAACGACCAGGTGGCGCTGGATCTCCGGCTGTATCTGAAAAAGCGTTGTGAAGAGATAAAAAAACAGCTGCGCGGGCTGATCGCCGTGCTCTGTGACCGGGCGGAGCGGGAAGCCGGTACCGTGATGTCGGGCTACACCCATCTCCAGCGTGCCCAGCCGGTCACCTTTGGGTATCATCTGATGGCCTATGCCGAGATGTTTTTGCGGGATATCGGCCGGATAGAGGACGCCGGGAAACGGATGGATCTCTCGCCCCTCGGCTCCGGCGCACTGGCCGGGACGACCTATCCGTTAGACCGGGAGGCGG
>WRDE01000121.1 GCA_009783605.1 Oscillospiraceae bacterium | reverse complement strand
CCAGCGCCTGATCCAGCGCGGTAAAATCGGGGGTGACGTACACCTTGACGCTGCGGATATAGACATAATCAATGCCGTCGGATTCCTCGTTATCGGATCCGTATTTGATGATGTTGAAATCGGTGCTGCCGTCCACTTGCCGGTTCAGCCGGGCGTCTTCCAGCGTGATGGCCCAGGTCGCCCACTCATCGGCAAAGGTTTCGGTGCGTAAGAGCTGGCTGCCGGCGATGGCGCCGGTCGTATCGGTATACCGCAGGTTCAGCCGGGTGTTCGGCAGCTCCATATCCGGGATAGTGGGAAAGAAAAAATCCACCAATATCGTAATGTTCCGGTTGGACTCATTGAGGATCGAGGGATCCACCCGTAGCCCGAACCCCTGGTTCTGGACCGGCAGCCGATAGGAGAATTTGCCGTCCTCGTTTTCAACCACTCTCACGCTGTCGCCCCGGCCGCCTACCGCGGCGTTCAGACATTCCAGCTCCCCGCTGGAGACATCAATTTTGGCGTAGTTGTAATTGTGATCCTTCAGCCGCATCTGTGTCCGGGCCAGCTGCAGCCGGGCGCAATAGTTCTTCATCTCCTCCGGCGTGCCGGATTCCAAGGCCGCGGCGGCGCCGGCCAGCGTATCCTTCATCAGCGCGGCGGTTTTATCGGTATAAGCCGCCAGCTCCTCCTCGCCGGCCAGCTCCAGCCGGGCGATCTCGTCCATCTGGACCGCCAGCTGGGGCTTGAAGGAATACGCCCATCCGGTTTTTCCGGCGATGAAGGCGGTCAGCGCAAAGCTGTTGTTGATATTGCCGAAAATAGTGGGATGGCCGAACACGCCGCTCCCCTCCAATGAAGAGCGGATACCTGAAAGGCTGAAATAAAACATTTTCTTGTCCCCCGCGGCGGTAAGGTCGGCGATGGCGGCCTTGACCGGATCCGCAATTTTGGCGGCTTCCCCCATCATGCCATAGGCCCAGACGATCAGCGCGCCGGGGTTTTTGGCGCGGATCAGCTCTAACAGCGCCGTCGCCTCCCCCTTAAAATAGGCGGCGTCGGCCACAAATTCGGTGTCAGGGTTGTCCACAATGCCGTTGTCGTTGGTTCCGAGATTGATCACCACCACATCGGCGGGACGGGCAAACCCCCATTCGGCCGATCCGCCGGACAGGCTGGCGGTTTTGGTATAGTGACTGATCATGCTTTCGGTGTCGGCGGCTTTGCCCGGTTCGCGGCAGAAGCGGATACCCCTCCGGGAGAGGACCGACGCCGAAGCGCCGAACGCGTCGGCTGTCAGCATCGCGTAGGTTTTGGTCCCTTCGGTAATCGCGGAGGAATAATCCTCATTGCCGGGTTCATAGATCATATTGCCCAAGCCGCTGGTAATCGAGTCGCCGACAAATTCGATCACCCGGGCCGGCGGCGGCGGAGGCGGGAGGAAGGGCCCGTCGTAGACGATAACGTCGAGGATACCGATAACCGCGTTGGAATTGCCGGCTTCGTTGCGCTTTTTCACCGTGACGGTATGCTCGCCGTAGTCTAAATCCTCAACGAGGGTATAATAGGTAGAGGCGGTTCGGTCGATGGCGATGGTGTTCGACGGCAGAATCGCCCCGTCGACATAGACATTCAAATATCCCATATTAGAAGCGGCGATGGTGGTACTGTTGATGAGCGCCATAACGCCGCTTCCGGTAAACCGGAAAGAAAACCCTGAGCCTGTCCACCCGAGATAAAACACTTCGCTGAGGATATCGCTCCGGATATGGGTACGGCCGATCAAACGGAAATCCTCGTCATTGACCTGATCGGCACTGACCGGAGCTATATGGACAAACAACAGCGGAAGCAGTATGGCTGCCGACAGACACAGCAGCAAAATCTTTTTACCATTTTTTTTCATAACAGATAAATCCTTTCATCGCCAACAGGCGGGATTATATTATCACAAAAGCAGGATAAATATCTCGAAAATTCAAGAAAAATGCCGGTTTATAAAAATGCCCACTCGGGTAGAGCAGACATTCAGCGGATAGGATACATTAACTGCCTACCACTTGCTCAAGAGCAAAAATACGCTCATCATGCTCCCTGACATGCAATTCTAATTTATCCTGTCGGTCAAACCGTTCCCGAATCCCGGCCATTCCATCCAGCAGTGCGTCAATCTTTTCGCCGTGTACATTTTCGATAACGACGACCGAATGCCGCACATGCTCCAGTTCTCGTTTCAGCCCTGAAATATCATCCTGGATGGGGGCAAGCCGTTCATCCATCATTTGGCCGATGGCGTCGAGCAATTGCTTTTCGTCCACTATATCCAACTCCTTTATTCTGATTCTATCATACCACGCGTGTCAAGTCAATGCCTTATCGGCCTACTGGTACGGCCGTCGTGATGGTTGCCGCACCAAAAGAGCCGTATCCGCATAGCCTATCATACAAGGAGTGAGCGGATATGGCGGAAAAGCTTTGGATCGTGCTGGTGCTGCTGCTGTCGTTGGTCGGTTGTCTGCACTGTATACGGTGGATCGTATTGAAACTGTTGTCCCCCCGGGCCAAAGAGACCGGTATTTGGGTACTGCCGCTGACCGGGCGGCGGGAAGATACCGAATATGTGATCCGCGGACTGATCAGCCGGCGGCGCTGGGACTGTTTCAGAGGAGAAGCGGTTCTATTGGACGCCGGATTAGATCCCGAATCCCGGGAGATCGCCCGGCGGCTGTGCGAGGAATACGGCGGCCTGCGGCTGATGGCGGCGGATGAATTTATGAAGTTTGTCAGTTTAAGCGGTTTACAGGTTGGAGAAAAGTTGATATAATGGGGGTACACTCGGAAATTCATCAAATCGGATAAGTTTTATGGCGTGTACCCCCCGAAGAACGCCCCGCTTGTATGCGGCGGCGCGTTCTTCCTTGATTGTGTATTTTATCATTTTATATGTTAGGTGAATGAATTTATTATATACAGGATTACGAATAATCGAAAGGCAGCCATATGCACGAACAACAACATTTCCCCGACAACACCCTCCAGGGCGTGGTCGAGCGGGTGGTTTTCCGCAACGAGGACAACGGCTGGACGGTATTAGACGTCGAGAGCGGCGGTGAGATCCATAAGGTGGTCGGCACGCTGCCGGGTATCGGGCCGGGCGAGCAGCTGTCGATGCGGGGCGAATGGTTGGATCATCCCACCTTCGGCGTACAGTTCCGGGCGGATCAATGCGAACGGCAGCTGCCGGGTGAAGCCGCCGGTATTCTGCGTTATCTCGCTTCGGGTATCATCAAGAGGATCGGGGCGGCGACGGCGGCGCTGATCGTCAAAAAGTTCGGGGACGACACCCTGCGGATTATGGAGCAGGATCCCGGACAGCTGGCGTCGGTCAAGGGCATCACGGCGGCCAAAGCCAAGAAGATCGGCGAGGAATACGCCGCCCAGTTCGGGCTGCGGGACGTGATCCTCGCTTTTTCCGGCTATGGGCTGACCGCCAACGAGGCGATCCGCTGCTGGAAACGCTGGCAGTCGGGGACTGTCGGCAAAATCCGGGACAACCCGTATCTGCTCTGCAGTTCCGGGCTGTACATCGGCTTCGAGCGGGCGGATCAGATCGCGGCCGCCATGCAGCAGCGTACGACCGACGATCCGCGCCGGATTCAAGCGGGGCTGCTCTATGTGCTGCGGCACAACACCGGCAACGGCCACACCTGTCTGCCGGATTATAAATTGGCAAGAACCGCCGCCGAGTTGCTGGCCGTCCACGAAGAAGCGGCGGCGGCGGTATTGGAAAAGATGGCGGAGGGGCTGACGGTACGGACGGCCCGGACCGGCGGGGTGCGGTTGATTTTCATGCCGCATCTGTATGACGCTGAATGTTATATCGCCGCCCGTACCGTGAAGTTAGGGACCTATACCCAGATCGCCCATCCCAACACCGCGCGGGAGATCGACCGCCAGCAGCGGGCGAACGGGATCGAATATGAGGGCAAACAGCGGGAGGCCATCGCGGCGGCGGTCGAAAAGGGTGCGCTGATCCTGACCGGCGGCCCCGGAACCGGAAAGACGACTACGCTGCGGGCGATCATCCGGATTTTGGATGATATGGGGCAGAAGGTGGCGCTGGCGGCGCCGACCGGGCGGGCGGCCAAGCGGCTGAGCGAGCTGACCGGCTATGAGGCAAAAACCATCCATCGGCTGTTAGAGGTCAAATGGAACGACGAGAGCAGCGGCAGTACAGCAGGGGACCGTACCGCCGGCACGGCGGGCGCCGACCGGGCGACGGCTTTTGAGCGCAACGAGCGCAACCAGTTGGAATGCGACACCTTAGTGGTGGACGAGATGTCGATGGTGGATACGCTGCTGTTCGAGGCGCTGCTCCGGGCCATGCCGACCAGCTGCCGGCTGATTCTGGTGGGGGACGTGGACCAGCTGCCGGCGGTCGGCGCCGGTTCGGTGCTGAAGGACCTGATCGAGAGCGGCGCGCTGCCGGTGGTGGCGCTGACCGAGGTGTTCCGCCAGGCCCAGAGCAGCCGGATCGTCACCAACGCCCATAAAATCGTGGCCGGCGGGATGCCGGAGCTGAAAAACGACAAAGAGAGCGACTTCTTTTTTATACCGGAGCGGAGCGGACAGGCTGTGGTCGAAACGCTGCGGGACCTCTGTATCCGGCGGCTGCCTGCCCGTTACGGCTATACCGTCTGGAACGGCCTGCAGGTGCTCTGCCCCGGCCGCAAGGGCGGCATCGGCACGGTGGAGATCAACCGGCTGTTGCAGCAGCAGATCAATCCCCCCGATCCGGCCCGTACCGAAACGACGGTGGAGGGGGTGACCCTGCGGGTCGGCGACAAGGTGATGCATACCCGGAACAATTACGAGATCGTCTGGATCCGGGACACCGGCGAATCCGGGACCGGGGTATTCAACGGCGATATCGGCAGGTTAGAAGCGGTGGACACCCGCGGCGGCACCCTGTCGGTGCGGTATGACGACCGGCTGGCGCTCTATTCCCGGCAGGACGCCCAGGACCTGGAGCTGGCTTACGCCGTCACCGTCCACAAAAGCCAGGGCAGTGAATTCGACGCGGTGATCCTCCCGCTGTTCCACAACCAGCCGATGCTGCTCTACCGCAACCTGCTCTATACCGCCGTAACCCGGGCAAAATCCCTGCTGATCCTGCTCGGCTCGGCCGAAACGGTGCGGGAGATGGTGATAAACGATAAAAAGACCCTGCGGTACAGCGGGCTGCTGGGGTTTATTGGGGAATGCGGAATTAACGGAACGGGCAGCCCGTAGGGGACGGTTCGTAATCGCCCGCGCGTAAGCGCATTTTTTACGGGATTTCCTTTTGCCGACGCAAAAATATATATAGCAATATAGCCATATAGCCATAAAAAACACGTTTTTATAATGAAAACGTGTTTTTTCATTTTATACAAAAAAAGATGGCGTGAGTATTACCACCTGTCAACCTTATACGGTTAATATTTTCAAAGAGGGAATGATAGACTTGAATTAACCATATTAGGGTGAGGTGCCATGATGACATACGCAGAAGTGATAGCAAAAAGAATTTTACAATTATGCGGGGAAAGAAAAATAACCGTAAATAAATTGGCGACACTATCGGGTATTACCCAGTCAACGCTCGAAAATATAGTAAAAGGACACACAAAAAGTCCGGGGCTGCGTACTTTACACCGATTGTCGCAAGGGCTTGGCATGACAATCTCCGAACTGTTTGATTTTCCCGAAATCAATGAGGTGCTATTTGACGATGAATAGATTTGCTTTAACGAAAGTAGAGGATATTATACAATAGTCGGGGGAGATACCATTGCATAAAATGACCCCCGGCCGCTGGCTGGCGGCGCTGCTTTATCCCGACCGGTGTATTGGCTGCGGCGAGGTGGTGCCGCTGGGGCTTTGGCGGCCGGATTTTTGTGAAAAATGCGCGGCCGAGGTGAACCCGATCCGGCCGCCCTACTGCCCGTTCTGCGGCCGGGGAAAAAACAGCTGCGGCTGCAAACGCCGCCGGCGCCGGTATGACGGCTGTGTGGTGGCCTATGAATACAACGGCGCGATCGAGTCGGCAATACTGCGGTTCAAGCACCAAAAACGGGAGGATACCGTCCGCTTTTTTGCCGCCGCGATGGCCGAAACGGTACGGGAACGCTGTGAAGGCATTCCCCTTGACTGTGTCGTGCCGGTGCCGATGACGGCGGCAAGCCGCAAAAGCCGCGGATTTGATCAATCGTTATGGCTGGCGGAGTTGGTGGCGGAATCATTAAACCTGCCGCTGCGTCAGGCATTGGTGAAAATTTTTGAGACGCCGCCTCAAAAAAGCCTGCCGATGCTGCGGCGCGGCGGAAATGTGCTGGGTGTCTTTGATCTGGCGGAGAATACGGATATTGCCGATTGCGCCGTACTGTTGGTGGACGATATGACCACCACCGGCGCAACCTTGGATGAATGCGCCAAGAT
>WRDE01000120.1 GCA_009783605.1 Oscillospiraceae bacterium | reverse complement strand
CTCATTTTTTGTGCCGCCTTTCCCGGCGGCACTCCATTAACGGGTTGTGTGTTTTGCAGATTCGCGCAAAGCTCGCGCTCCAAACAAATCCGCAATGATCATTGTTTAATTTTCAAGGTCCGGCCCCTCTTTTCGGCCTCCAAAAAAAGGAGGTCTCAAAAGGGGTGCCTGAATATAATATCACACTGAATTTCGTTTGTCAACAAGAAAATTTTAAAAATCATAAATTTCTTCAAAAAAGTAAGATGATTATTTTTCACTTCTATTCCATGATTGACAAAACGCTTGTCAATCTGTATATTATATTACATTATATAGAAAGCGGGGGGTACCATGCCCATCAAGATTGCCAACAACCTGCCGGCAGCAAAAATATTGGATGCCGAAAATATTCTTGTCATACCCGAAGAACGCGCGGTCCATCAGGATATCCGTCCGCTCCGGATCGCCATTGTCAATTTGATGCCGACCAAGATCGAGACTGAGACGCAATTGCTGCGGCTGCTGGGCAATTCGCCGCTCCAGGTGGATATCGATCTGATCCAGATGGCATCTCATGTTTCCAAAACTATCGCGCCGGAGCATCTGCTGCAATTTTACAAAACCCATGAACAGCTCCGGGACAACCGGTATGACGGGCTGATCATCACCGGCGCGCCGGTTGAGAAGCTGGAATTTGATGATGTGGATTACTGGGAGGAGCTGCAGGGGATCATGGACTGGTCGCGCGGCGCGGTCTGGTCCACGCTGCACATCTGCTGGGGCGCGCAGGCCGGGTTATATCACCATTACGGCATCCAAAAGCGGCTGTTGTCCGGCGGCAAGCTCTCCGGTATCTATCCGCATCACCCGTCGGATGTACACCACCCGCTGCTGCACGGCTTTGACGACGTGTTCTTCATACCCCATTCACGGTACACCGAGATCTGCGGCGATCAACTGGCGGCCGAACCGCGGCTCTATACCTTAGTGCGGTCGCCTCAGGCCGGCGAGGTGGTGATGGCCACGGCGGACAGCCGGCAGGTATTCATTACCGGCCACTGTGAATATGACCTGCTGACTCTGGACGGCGAATACCGGCGGGATCTGGCCAAGGGTATTTCGCCGGAGATTCCGGCCAATTATTACCCCGGCAACGATCCGGCCCGGCAGCCCGATATGCTCTGGCGCAGCCACGCCAACCTGTTCTTCGCCAACTGGCTCCATGTGGTTTATCAGCAGACGCCGTATGATTTGAAGGAATTATAGGAAAAAACGCCCCCGCCCTGCTTGGGCGGGGGCGTTTTTCAGCGGGTCAATCCGGATAATCCTGCGGGAGGAAGGTGTATTTCAAAGTTTCCTCCGGGGGATAATCCCAAGATAATGTATCCGGCACCCTCAAAACATTTGATCCGTTGGGGATGAATTCGATTTTTTTCACCGTATATTTGTCCGAATCGTATCGAGTAGTGTTCATGATGTCCTCATTAACTTCGTAAGTAATGCGCATAAACCCTTCTTTAACCATATGATAGGTTTCGCCAAAATATAACATACCCTTTCCCCATCCACCGTTTGTCTCATTGAACAGCTTGCTTGACGGATCAATTTTTTCTACATCCGTTAAGGTATCCCCGGCCTTTATCGAATTGAAAGAATTTTTCGTCAGCGGTTGTTTAACGATGAAAGCGTAGCTCACATTTTCAGGTAAATTTGAACCAGTAAAAACGTTATAAAACACAAAGAACAATCCGCCTTCCGACAATTTATATACCACATAGGGCATAGAGCCGTCGTCGAAAACACGTATACATTCCGCCGGGAATTGCGGGGTGATTATACTGAAAAAATTGAAGTTCTGTAACGTCGCAGCAAAAAGGATTTTGCTTATTATATCGTTTTGCGGATAAGAACGGCTGATCAATTCATCAATGCTTTTTCTTGAGGCCCCCTGCATGATTTGATATACTTCTTCCGAACGCAGCATTTGCAACCTGGTTCCGCCAATATCGATGTATTCCGGCGGTAAAGTATTGGTTGTATATGGGACAGTCGACCCGCCGCTTGTAAGGTTGGGATAAGTGGGCGTCGGCTGGCCGGTTGGGTCGCTTGTAGTGGTCGGGCCGGTTGTAATGGACGTTTCAGTTGTACTTGATGTTTCGGATACGCTGGATGTTGTGTTGGACGCCTCGGACGCACTCCCGTTATGCTCACCGCATGCAGTAAGCATAACAATTAGCACTATCGGCAATATTTTCAGCAACTTTGTCATGGCTCCCTCTCCCCCCCTTCTTATAAAACAGTTTTTTCGATAAGGCAATACTACCATACTTTTCCATATAGTATCAAGTTCCTTTAAAACAATGAATGCCCGGAATACTTTTTTCCAAAAATCGAAAAATTTCATTTGACTTTTTGTCTGACAGCTTATATAATATCTTCTATTGTGTCAGATTTTCTTTTTCGCACATTTTAACAATTGCATTGGAGGACAATTTGAATGAAGCGCGCTAAAAAATCCACGTTTATCATTGTGGCACTGTTGATTCTCGGGCTGATGTACACCGCCGTATTTGGTGTCTACAAAAAATTTGGCGACCGGTATGATCCCGTGCTTCGCGGCACCGAAAAAATCCGGTTCGGCATGGATATCGATGGCGGCACAGACGTAACCTTCGGTCCGGCGGATGAAGAGGTGCGGGCTGCGATGACGCCGGAACAGTTAGATCAGGTCCGGGAGGTCTTTGAAAAACGTCTGATCGGCCGCGGCATCACCGACTGCCAGCTCTATTCCGATTACGAAAACAGGCAGATCGCGGTCCGCTTTGTCTGGAATAACGGTGAAAAGGACGTTGACCCCTCGTCCGCCATCTCCGAGATTTCGAGTACCTCGTTTGTGGAATTTTTCCGGGACAATACCGAGGATACCGAAAAACCGGCGGATTCTCAATTGATATTGAACAGCGGCTCTATCGAATCGGCGAAAGCCATGCCGATAACCCAGTCCGACGGAACCACCAACTGGAATATTGAGATAATCTTAGATGATAAAGGTACTGCCGCGTTAAAGGACGCCACCCACGCGTTATTGAATGTCGGAACCCTTTCCATCTGGGTTGACGGACAGGCTATTATCAATCCAGATAAGAACCTCGATTTTACGATTGACGAGGGGCGGCTCTATCTTCCGCGGTCCGGCGCCGACGACGCGAAATTATTGGCCAACCTGATCAATTCCGGTCCGGTACCCTTCGCTTTCGAGCCGAAGATCATCTCAACCGTTTCTCCTGCTATGGGACCCGGTGCCCTGCAGGCGATCGCGCTGGCCGGTATCGCCGCTTTCTTTGTTATCAGCATTTATCTCATCTATTTCTACAAACTGACGGGTTTTGTCGCCCTGTTCCTCCTGTTCGGACAGACGGCCGCCTCGATCGCCGCCGTTTCGGGTTATCTGGGTTTCTTCAACTTCAATTCCTCTACCCTGACCCTGTCCGGTATCGCGGGTATTCTCGTTGCGGCAGGTCTGGGAATCGCCGCCAATCTCAATATCGCGGAGCGGATCAAAGACGAGCTTGCCTTTGGAAAAACCGTCGAGAGCTCGGTGCGTTCCGGTCTGCGGGAGAATCTGCGGTACATCTTTGACTGCGGCGTTCCGGCGCTCATCATCGCCGCCGTTATCATGGGCGTCTTCAGCAAAAATACCTTCTGGGCAGATCCGCTGTCGTCTCTGCTGTTCTGGATTCCGACCTCGGTCATCAACGCCGCTTACACCTTCGGATATACCCTCTTTATCGGCGTTGTCTTCCATATACTGATGAACGCGGTCGTATCCCGGTTTTTGTTCAATCCGATCGCCCGTTATAAATCTTTCCAAAATCCCCGGCTGTATGGAGGTAAAAAAGCATGAAAAAACAATTTGATTTTATAGGGAAATTTAAGATTTTCAGTATCGCTGCGAGTGGATTTTTGTTGATCGGGCTTATCTGCGCTATTGTATTCGGCGCCGCGCTTTCGATCGAATTTGGCGGCGGCTCCCGGATCGTGTATGCTTATGACGCGGAGGAAAAACCGGAGATCAGTGAAATCTGGAAAATCGCCTCCGGAATATGCGGCGGCGATGTACAGGTTTCGGTCGGCAGTGCCAACGATGAAGAGTATACCAGCGTGATCACCGTCCTGTCCGCCGATTCGCTCTCCGATTCACAGCGGGGAGAGCTGCTCGCTGCCCTCCAGGAAAAATTTGCCGATTATGATCTTGAAGAGTTTAATCCCGATTCCGGCATTCCGGTTCTCAGCGCCTTCAGCGCCGATACCGATCTGCTCTTGGTCAAATGCGCTGCCGCGTTGGTGATTTCCGCCCTGTTGGTGTTTTTCCTGATCGCTTTCCGGTTCCGCAAATCCGGCGGTTTTTCGGTCGCGACAGCGGTTGTTTCGGCGTTTGCCTTGAACGCGCTGGCGGTTTACTGCTTCTGCGTCATTTTCCGGATCAGCCTGAGCGGCCATACCGGCGCGGCGATCATGGCCGCCCTCGTTTACACCCTCATCGCCGCAATGTCCATCTTCGGCCGTATCCGCGAAAACCGCCGCAAGCTCGGCCGTTCCAAAACCATCACCGAAATCGTCAACCAAAGTCTCAACGAAACCCTCCCGCAGAATATCCATACCGCGGTTATTCTGGCTTCGATTTTCGTTGTACTGTCGATTTTCGCGATCATATTCAACGCCCTGCCGCTGCTGTGCTTCACCCTGCCGATGATCTTCGGTATTGTTTCCGGTTTCTGCTCCGTGGTCTGTCTCGCCGCCCCGCTGTGGGTCCGCTGGCTTGTCAACAAACAGAATAAGGAAGCCGAAAAGATTAAAGCGCGGAAAAAGGCCTCCGCTCGCAGATAGATCAAGCGTGATAACCAACACATGCATAAAAGGACCACTCTTCGGAATGGTCCTTTTATAGTGCGCTTTTACACAACTTCGGGAAACCAATAAGATGGGTTGATTAAAACAAGAAGTAAATTGCTTTAGTATTTGTCTCTCTTCACATAACTCGTATGCAGCGCATGGTGTGCCTTGTGGCCGCCGAATCCGTCGAACCATTCCTCATACAGCTTTTTGATCACCGGCGATTCATGGGATTTGCGCAGCGGTTTGCCGGCGTCCTTTTGGTACAGCGTTTTGGCGCGGGCGGTTTTCAGGTCGTTGTTATTGCGCACCGTCGCCGGCTGTAACGGCTGGCCGCCGCCGTTGACACAACCGCCGGGGCAGCCCATGATCTCGATAAAGGTCCACCCGTCGGGGTTGCCGTCCTGCACCTTTTTCATCACCTCGTTGGCCGCTTTGGTGCCGGAGGCGACGGCTACCTTGACCTCGATGCCGCCGATATTGTAGACGGCTTGCTTGATAGACTCGGTGCCGCGCACCTCATGGAAATCCACCTCGGCGTTGTCCTGGCCGGTGATCCAGTCGTTGGCGGTCCGCAGCGCGGCTTCCATAACCCCGCCGGTGGCGCCGAAGATGACCGCCGCGCCGGTATCTAATCCCAGCGGGTCGTCGAAAGCTTCTTCCGGCAGGCTGACAAAATCCAAACCCGCGCGCTCGATCATCTTGCCCAGCTCGCGGGTGGTCAGCGCCGCGTCCACGTCCGGCACACCGGCCGCGCTCTGGTCGTCCCGGCCCGCCTCGAATTTTTTAGCGGTGCAGGGCATAATCGAGACCGAGAAGATATCCTTCGGGTCGATCCCGTTCTTTTCGGCATAATAGGTTTTGATCACCGCGCCGGCCATCTGCTGGGGGGATTTGCAGGTCGAGAGATGGGGCAGCAGGCCGGGGTAATAAAATTCCGCGAACTTGACCCAGCCGGGCGAACAGGAGGTGATGATCGGCAGTACGCCGTTATTCTGGACCCGCCCGATCAGTTCGTTGGCCTCCTCCACGATGGTGAGGTCGGCCGAGAAATCGGTATCGAACACCTTGTCGAATCCCAGCCGGCGCAGGGCGGCAACCATCTTGCCCTCCACATCGCTGCCGACCGGCATCCCGAAGCATTCGCCTAAGGTCACCCGCACCGACGGCGCGGTCTGCACCACCACGTGCTTGGACGGATCCTGCAGCGCCGCCCATACCTGGGCGGTATCGTCCCGTTCCACCAGGGCGGCGGTCGGGCAGATGGCGGTGCACTGGCCGCAGGAGATGCAGGGCGTATCGCCCAGCGAACGTTCAAATGGGGTGCCGATATGGGTGTCGATACCGCGGTCGTTGGCGCCGATTACCTCGACAAACTGCTCAGAGCAGACGGCTGTACAGCGGCGGCAGAGGATACATTTGTTGTTGTCCCGGATCAGATGCGGCGTCGAATAATCCAGCTCATATTCCGGCTTGAACCCTTCAAGCCGGCCGTCTTCCACATTGTAGTCCCGGCAGAGCTTCTGCAGCTCGCAGTTGGTGGAGCGCGAACAGCTCAGGCACCGCATATCGTGGGTGGACAGCAGCAGCTCCAGTGTGGTTTTCCGGGATTTATGGACCTT
>WRDE01000119.1 GCA_009783605.1 Oscillospiraceae bacterium | reverse complement strand
GGGTATTGATCGCCGATGTCTCGACGGTATATAAAAAGATGTTTGCGAAAGCGGCGGCGGAATTGGACAAAACCGCTTTCATTGACTATGCCGCCGGCGGAGACGAAACGCTTGACAAAATCCGGCGCCAGGATTATGATATAATCATTATCGACGCGGAAACGACCGGGACCGGCATGGGCGGACTGCTCAAGGCGATCTCGGTGGAGATCCCCAAAGCGTCGGTACTGTTCGCGGCGCGGCCTTCCCCGGCCAACGTCCAACTCTGCGAGGAAGCGTTAGACAGCGGCGCGGCGGATTATCTGATAAAACCCATCAACGACAGCTACGACGACAATTATATCGTGGTCCGGAACAAGCTGGCTGAGGTATATAGAACGCTGGGGGAAAAACGCGGCCGGGGCAGCCGGCCGGCACCGCGGAAATCTGTCCGCGCAGCCGCGCAGGCCGAAACCGGCGGGGAAAGAACGCGAAAACACATCCGGAAAAGCAAATTTTCACCGGAGCTGGTGTTGATCGCGGCCTCCACCGGCGGGCCGCTGGCGCTGGAGCAGATACTGTCCGGGCTGAAAGCGGATTTTCCGGTGCCGATCTTAGTGGTGCAGCATATGCCCGCCCATTTTACCAGTACGCTGGCCCAGCATTTGGACCAGAAAGCCACCCTGCGGGTCAAGCTCGCCGAAAACCGGGAGCCGCTGGCGGCGGGGACGGTATATATCGCGCCCGGCGGGGTACATATGAAGCTGGACGCGAAAAACCAGATCCGCGTAGACGATTCGCCGCCCATCAACGGGGTGCGCCCGGCCGCCGATATCCTGTTCGAGTCGGTCGCCGACTATTTTTCGGGGACATCGGTGCTGGCGGTGGTGCTGACCGGCATGGGCTGCGACGGCGAGCGGGGCCTGGCCCAGCTGAAGGAAAAGCGGGAGTGCTACTGTCTCGCCCAGAGCGAACGCACCTGCGTGGTATACGGTATGCCCCGGGCGGTAATCGAAAATGGCCTGGCGGACAAGATAGTAGATCTGGATAAGATGGCCGGCGAGATCAGCAGCTTCCATTATCTATAAGAACTCAGAGCTTCGGACGCAAGGCAGCCTTGCCCCCTTTCAAAAGGGGGTAAAGATCACATCTGCTTTTGCGGTTTCTATCCCCTAACCCCTATTCCCTAACCCGCCCTGAAATGAGATGAACAAGTTTGGAACTGGACCTGAAGTTTCATTACCCGGTTGACCCGGAGGAATATGTCCTTTTCCGGGACTTTATATTGAAGCACAGCGGTATTGTTATCCCTCCCGAAAAAACCTATCTGATCGAGACACGGCTCTCGCGGCTGATGGCAGAGGCCGGATATGAGGATTTCGGCAAATTCTATACCTATGTCGTTTCCGGGCGGGATCCGCTGCTGCCCCAGAAGATCATCAACGCCATCACCACCAATGAGACGCTGTGGTTCCGGGACGCGACCCCCTGGCGGGTATTGGAGGAATTTGTGCTGCCCCCGTTGGTGAAAGCGATGATGTCGGGGGAGAAAAGCCGGATCCGGATCTGGCTGTCCGCCGTATCTACCGGCCAGGAGGCCTATTCCACCGCCATGTGCGTGGACAACTATCTGAAAACCAACAATATCCGGGATATCAGCCTGTCGGATTTCGATTTTTTTGCCACCGATATTTCCAGCCGGGTATTGGATTACGCCAAAAGGGCCCGCTACGACGGCATCAGCATCACCCGGGGCTTGAGCGAGTATTACCGGGACAGATATTTTACCAAAAACGGGATGGCATGGGAGCTGGATCCCCGGATCAAACAGGCGATACGGTTCCGGCAGTTCAATCTGCATCAGGATTACAGCGAATTCGGCATATTCGACGTCATCTTCTGCCGCTATGTACTGATCTATTTTTCGGAAGAAAAAAAGCGGGAGATTATCAACAAGCTCTATAACGCCTTGGATAGCCGCGGTGTGTTATTCACCGGAAACTACGCCCTGTATGAATTGTTTGCCGACAAATACGACGCGAATCATTTTAAGAATCTGACCTACTACACCAAAAAGAATCCAAAATTCTAAGCTCTAAGCTCTCGTGAAAGGATGGATGAATACAGAATGAAACTGTTAATCGTTGACGACTCCGCGGTGATCCGTAAGGTCATCAAAGCGGCCGCCGGCGTCTTATCAATGGAGGCGGAGGAGGCCCAGGACGGGATTGAAGCGCTGGAAAAGCTCGCGGAGTGCCACCGGGAGATCAGTTTGGTGCTGCTCGATTGGAATATGCCGGAAATGAGCGGGTATGATGTGCTGGTTGAGATGAAGAAAAACGAAAAGTATAAAGATATTCCGGTGATGATGGTGACGACCGAGAGTCAAAAAACCAGTATCGTCGCCGCTATCCGGGCCGGCGCCGCCAATTATCTGACCAAACCCTTCACGACGGAGGAGTTGGAGTTAAAAATTATTGAATGTATCGGGGAAGAAGGCGATTATTGATGACTATTGATCTCAAGGAAGAACTGTGCGCCGTTTTCGCCGGCGCGCTGGCAGAGGTCGTTTCCACCACCACCGGCCTGGCGTTGGATATGGTATCCACCATGCAGGATGACGGATTCGGTGAAATGGTCGGTATTATGAATCTCAACAGCAAAAACCGGGGTCTGATTTTTATCTCGGCGGAGGAGGAAGACGTCCGGATGCTGTACTCCTGTATGACCGGCGTCCCCGTCGAGCAGGTCGGCGAGGACGATATGAGCGACACCCTCTGCGAGTTGGTGAATATGACTGCCGGCAGCGTGAAACTGCGGATCAAAGACCCGGATTATATGTTCTCCCTCTCCTCCCCCTTCGTCATCCGCGGGACGGATATCTCGATGGTCACCAAAAAACGGGTGCCGGTGATCTCCCGGATGCTGCGGGGAGAAAAAATCGCGGTGAAAATCAAGGTGGTCTATTCTTGAATGTACAATGAGAGCTGTATCATTTTTCAAAAATGCTCATATCAATAAAATATAGAGAGGGTGTTGTACGTGTTAAAAAAACTATTGGGACTGGCTGTGGTCGTATGTCTGACGGCGGCGCTGGCGGCTTGCGGCCATTCGCAGGCGGCGGCGAATCCGGGAGACGACGGGCCGGAGGAGACGGCTGTGACAACCACGAGTGCGACCGCGTCGGGGACAAAGAAAAAGCCGACAGCGACTACGACGAAAAAGTCGACTACGACGACGGCAGAGGAAGAAACGACGGCGGAGACCACGAAAAAGCCAACTGCTGCCGCGGCTACGACGACTGCGGCGAAAAAGGAGACTGTTGCGACGACGGTGGTTACGGTGGGGCTAACGACCACTACTACAACGGAACCGACAACTACCACAACGACGGGATATGTGCCGCGACCGAAAAATCCGGCGGTGTTGAGCGATGCACAGGAGCAAAAAATCAAAGAAGATTTTTGGGCAAAGCAAGTCGCGGAGGACCCTTCGATAATTGATTATGCTAATTATACAATAGATGATCTCTATATAAAAAAATATTACGGCACATATAATGGATACGCCGTGGTTATGGTTTTTTGCGACAGGTGGAATTGTAACCAAGGCGGTGTTAAAACGGAAATAGCAGGTGTCGAAATTAATCTTAGCATATTTGGTAATTGGCCATTTGTCTATGTAGGTTCGGATTTTATCTTTATCCGGGAAGCCTACAACGAAGGAATCCTGACAAAGCAGGATATCCAAGATATCGCATATTATAGTAAATAAAAAATAGAGGATGTAAAACATGAAAAAAATCTTATCAATCGCGCTTGTCATTGGACTATTATTATCCGTTTCCGTGTTTCCCGCCCCCGCCGTTAATGCTTCATCCCTTGCAGGCCGGGAGCCTACCGATGAGAAGAAATATTGCGAAGCCACATTGGAAAGTGATTTCGCCGACGATATTGTTCTTGTTGTGATCAACAGAAGTACCAGCAGAAAAACGCTCACTTTCACCCGCCACGATTTTCAAAATTTGCAAATCGAAAGCGTCAAAAGTTTAACGCCGCATACGGAAAATATGTTCCGGCAGCGAACCGCAGACATTGAAGATTTTTCCATAAACACCGACGGTTTTCAGAAAGAAGAAGCGGAAGATTTGTTGAATTATGAAGACTTCAGGCAAATACTTGAAATCAAGCTTGATAACCCCGGCAAGGAAAATGTTTTGATGGCTGTTAGGGAATTGGAAAAGCTGGATTACATAGAGAGCGCGGGGCCAAGCTATTACCGGTATCCCCAGTCAACCACGCCAAACGATCCTATGTACGGTCAGCAGCAATGGGCGCTCAATTCATCAGCCTATCTCAACATGCCGGCGGCTTGGGATATTACGACAGGCTCCACCGCGGTAAAGGTCGGTGTCATGGAAGCCGGCGTATCCACTCATAGTGATTTAAGCGGCAATCTGTCTTCTGGGTGGAATTTTGTCAATAACAACAGCAGTACGACTGATACTGCTAACGGTCATGGCACTGCTGTTGCCGGAGTCATTGGCGCACGGGGAAATAATTTGACCGGTATATGCGGGGTGAATTGGAAAGTATCGTTGGTTCCGCTAAAAGTCGGTACTACCACCTCAAATTTTTTGGATCATCATGTAATAGCAGCCATTAATTATGCCGGCTCCAATAGTATATTGATTGTCAATTGCAGTTTTGGCGGCCCTGATTATTCCCCTGAAGTAGAATCGGCCATGCGGAATTATGCCGGGTTGATCGTTTGTTCGGCTGGGAATGACGGGATCAATACCGACGGTAATACAAAATTTTATCCGGGATGCTATAATCTTTCCAATATCATTAATGTTGCGGGAACCGCGCAAAACAGCAATAACTTGGCAACAACCGCCGATTGGCCTGCTAACAAAGCTTCCAATTGGGGCGCTACAACCGTTCATCTCGCCGCGCCGGGTACAGGGATAGCAGTCACAGTGCCTACAGCTGTAGATTCTACGGGTTATCAAAGTGGTTGGTGGGGGACCTCCGTTGCTTGCCCTATGGTGACTGGCGTAGCCGCTCTGATCAAATCGAAGTATCCCGATCTAACCGCCGTTCAAATCAAACAGGCCATTCTTTCCGGTGTGGATAAGAATTCTTCTCTTACCAGCAAAGTCCGCTCCGGCGGCCGGTTGAACGCATTCAACGCTTTGCGGAACGCGGCGGCGTATTCCGGCGGAAAAAACAAAGCGGTCACCGGTGTGTTCAACAATTCCGGCAAGATGAGTACCGCGTATATTGTGGATAAGGGCAATAACCAAATCGCGCTGATGATGCGTTACGGCAGCAACACCACCGCCACGCAGGCCTGGATCTCCAAGGTCGGGGGTTTTCCCTATTCCGCTATTATTGGTGTCGTCACCGGAAAATTTTTCAGCAGCACATACGACGATATCGCCGTTATCGCGAAGAACAGCGATCAAATGACCTCTATTTATTGTTGGGGATATATCAATGGCGTATTTCAATTGCGTTCGGTTCCCGGAAGGGATTATATGTGGCGGGGACCCAGTTTCCCGTCTTCCGGTATCCGTGATATTGTGGTCGGCAATTATCTCGGCGGCAATGATTTGTCCGATATCGCCCTTTTCTACGACTACGGCTCCACCACCACGTCGATGTTTGTGTGGAAGGGCGATTCCACCAATAATAATTATCAATTGATTCCGCAAGGCACGCAGACAGGCGGCGCGATGTGGCGAAGCGCCACTTTTGACGCGTCCCGCATAGTTAAGGTTGTGACCGGAAAATTCAGCAATACTACGAAATGGGATATTGCACTCTTTTATGATCACGGCGCGAAAACCACTTCCATTTTCGAATGGCAATGGTCGGCGGCACAAGGCAAAATGGTTTCGATCGGCTCGCAGCAGGGCGGCGCCGTTTGGCGGGGTACCGATTTTAACGCGATCGGTATACATGACGCTGTCGCCGGCCGTTTTACCGGAAGCAGTTATCAGGATATCGCCCTGTTCTACGACCACGGTTTAAACACATCATCCATTTTTGAATGGAAAGGCACAAGTACCGGCTTACAGGTAATCAATGGCAGTAATCCGAACGGTTCGGTTTGGCAATCGACTACCTTTACGGCGTCTAAGCTGGGACGCAGGTTAGTTGCCGGGAATTTTAAAGGGAGCGGAAATATATATGACAGTATAGCTGGCTTTTACGATGTAGGCGGGTCGACAACGAGGCTATTTGCTTGGCACGGAAAGAGCGGAGGCGGTTTTAATGTCCTCTACGGCAACGGCGACTGGACTTCCAATACCTCCGGTTTTGATCCATATTGTATCAATAACAGGATCGTATCGGGATTCTATAATGGTACCAATTATGATGTCGCGGTTATTTATGCCGAAAATAACGGTTCGCTGAAATTATATGAGTGGAATTGGGATTCAAGAGATTCAAAACTTAAACGGAATGCGAATAGTGTTGTTTTTAATTGACAGAAACATATAGAACAACCGCACGTTTTACATTGTGCGGTTGTCTTTTTTTGTGTATGTGTTGGGATTAGTAGACAAACGCTCCGCGTTTGCCGCAGCGC